>JALUUK010000100.1 GCA_027021395.1 Acidobacteriota bacterium | reverse complement strand
CCCAAGGGCTCCTTCAATTCCACGCGAAAATAGGCTTCACGTTCTGTGACGGGTCGCACTTCGACGATCTTTGCGAGCTGAGGAAGGTAGTTCCGGCTGAGAACCGCGGCGTCGCTCATTCCCGGGCCTCCAAGAGCAGGAGGTCATCGACGATATCGAAGATGTCGATACCAGAGGTGCATTGCCGACCGCAGCGTCCGCATCCCACGCAAAAATGCCCCTCCCCATGCCGCGCAGAGAGGTATTCGAACTTTCGCTTGACGCGATGCTTCTGGCGATCCGCCGGATCCGCTCGAAAGTTGTGCCCTCCCGCGACCTCGGCGAAGTTGGGCAGCATGCATCCATCCCACGTCCGGCTGCGACGACCGGAGAGCCCGCCGAGATCCGTCTCGTCCTTCGTATCGAAACAGTAGCAAGTCGGACAGACCAAATTGCACGTACCGCACGAGAAGCAGCGCTCGACGTGCTTTTGCCAAAGAGGGCTTTTCCATGCCTCACCGAGAAGATTCGCGATACCGTCGAGGCTTCGCTTGAAATGGCGCCCGAAGGGTTTCGGCCGGCGTGCCCGGCTTCGACTGAGCCTTTCGGAGGCATCATCACAGAGCGGAAAATCTGCGTTCTTCGTCAGATCGCTTCCTTTCGAGCTGGCCGCCTCGATGAGAACGAAATCCTCATCGACCTCCGTCAAGAAGATATCCGCGCCCTCTCGCCAATCGAGCGAACCGACCGCCTCGCAGAAGCAGTGGTCATCGCAGGGTTTTTCACAAGCGTGAGCGATCAGAATCGTATTCGCCCGCCGTCGCGCGTAGTTGGCTTCCGGTATGCCTTCTTCGAAAACTCGATCGAGCAGATAGATCGCACGCAGATCGCACGGTCGGACTCCGGCCAAGACACGCGGGGCGTCTGCTGCAGCGGGCTCGATCTCCACCTCGCCCTGCGAGTTCACTTCGAAGGAAAAAAGCAGTTCCTCGGCGGGCAGCAGGTGTTTTGTCGGCGGTGCGAGCGTCGGCGCATAGGACGTGAAGATCCGCGGCACAGCCCCTCCGCCGAGCGGCAGGAAACGACGGGAGCCCTGTCCATGGGGCTGGGGTACGAACACCTCTTGGTCGACGGCGAGATCCGCCAGCCACCGCTCGACGACCGAGCCATGAGCAACGAAGGCGGCCATCAGATCTCCACCCCTATTCCCGTCCGCGGCACCTCTCAGACGATTCCGGTCGAAACTTCTCTTCGCAAACGATGCGATTCGGTTGAAACACGCTCAGCTTATTCGCGCCGAGCCGAGAACACAATTGCCCGGAATCAAGTTTCTCGCAGCATCGCTGAGCCTCGAGTCGCGGCCTCGAGAGGCGAATCTCCCCAAGACTTCCGAGCCGATCCAAGACGATGGATCGTCTCCAATATCGCCGAGCCGGAGTCGGCCGGAACGAGGCGGTTGATGTAGTAGAAAAGGTAGACCGTGGAAAGCCATCGACCGAAATCTTCGATCGAACGCATGTGTTTTCGCATATTCAGCATGATCCAGGAAAAGTGCTCCCAGACATCGAAGCAAGTCGAGCACTCCCTCGTCGTTCCGGTGCAGCACCGCCTCGTCGTGCGAAAGTCCGCGTTGTAGGCGCGGAAATGCCTGTTCCAGGGCCTGCCATTGCGAAACCGAGCCTGGTTTCCCGGAAAGTTTTCGCTCAAACTGGTGCAGACCGCATGCCCCCATTTTTCCCCGAAGAGGCCGCCGCCGGCGCTCACCTCGCTCAGGTAGGGCGTGATGAGTATCCACTGCGGATGGAGCGCAATCATCGACTCGATGGCCGCTCTGACCGGGCGCAGATCGTCTGCTCCTCGACATCCTCCCCCGACCGGAGAATAGAAATTGAAAAGCACGCGATTCCCATTGGCGATGCACCTCTCGACGACTCGCGGAATCTCTTCCACTCCATCGGCCGAGACGGTGTAATACCAAAATGCCCGCGGATCATCGCGGTAGTTCTCGAGAGCGCGATCGAATACTGCGATGCGGCCGCCGCCGCGCAAGCGCGTATCCCTAGCGGCAGCGCCCCAGACGGAGATGCCGATCGGAAGGTTCTCGAAGCCGCAGAACGGAATCCTCGTCAAGCCATTGGTGGCGACATTGATGCGAAATGTCTCGTAGAGCCGACGCAGGCGGTCAAGGCGAAGGCTCGGCTCGCCCCCGACGACGGTCACAAAATTCGTGGATCGTTCGACTTCACGCTCGATGAACGCTTCGAAGTCCCGTTCGTCGCGCGGCTCCTTCACATCGTCCATACCTTCGGCGAAGAAATAGCAGCCGTCGCAGCGAAGGTTGCAGTGATGCGTCAAATCCACTGAAATCGAACGCAAAGGTCCGGCGGCCTTGATCTCCCGATAGATCCTCCCGAGCAGCGGATCCGCCAGGTATTCACCGATCTTGCCGCCCATGACGCCCTATTCGGCGAAACGCCCGGCCACAGGCGGAACCCGCCGACCTGTCGGCTGCGCGTAGGAGCCGCCATCGCCGATCACTTCGGGAAGATCCAATTGCGCGCGAATCTCTGCAAGATCGTCGCCGTGCGGCTTCCATGGATAGTCGCGTGGTTCCTCGGCGGCACGCCAGCTCCCCATCGGCCGCGTACACCCCGGCTCCCCGCCCTCTCCCGGGCAACCGTTGGTCATGAATGCCATGCCCTCGGATACGACTTTTTCGACTTCGGCTTCGTCGATCTTCATCGCGGAGAGCATCCCGTCCCCGTCGAAGCGGAAACTATCGATGCCGTACCCTCTTTCCTCGAGCAGGAACTTGCCGAGTTGAACGCGACGCCACCTCTTGATCGTACTCTTCTGGTGGTCCGCCATCCGCGATTCCGGCTCTGCATTGAAGCAGAAGAGATAGGAGAAGATCTGCCGCGATGCGAGAGAATCGAAGAGGCCGAAGAGATCGGCGTCGTTCTCTCCCAATCCGACCAACAGGTGACAGTTCACCTTCCAGGGACCGAAGATCTCGCGACTGAGACCGACGACATCCCAGTACTGATTCCAGTCGAGTCCGCCCTTGGGCACATCCGTACGCGTCTTGTGAAACAGGGCCTCCGTCACCGCATCGACGCCGATGCCGATCATGTCGACACCTGCATGTTTCATCTCGCGCAGGCGTCCCTCGTTGAGAACGGGAGGTGCGACGAGAATCGAGAGCGGCGTCTTCACCTCCGCTCGAATCTTGCGCGAGATCTCCATCGTATCTTCAAAGGCCCGTCCGTGCGTTACCATCGAAATGCAGAGACGCGAGAGCTTGTCCTCCCGCTCGCGCATGCGCGCGATGAGTTCGTCGGTCTCGACGAGCGGCCACTCGACCCGTATGAAGGACTTTTCTTCGTATGCTCCTGCACGAGAACGCGCAAGACCACAGTAGCCGCAATCGGAAAGGCAGCCATCGTCGTAATTCAAGAGAAGATTGATCCCACCGAAGTCGAACGGCCTCGTAAATCGCCCCGATCGGAAGCGCAGCGCCATGGCTGAAGCGTATGAAATGCGAACCCAATCGGGACTCACGCGCGCAGATCCGTGCGCATCTCGGATCGACCTATCGTCTGCTGAGGGAAGGGAAGTCATGAAGTTTCACTCCTGAGTTCATGCGTCGATGGTGCTGCCGTCTTCAACGCCTCTTGGACTGCATCCTTCAATGCTCCAACCACCGCGTCCGTCGGTGCCCCGAGATCGTCGCCTTGAATGTATCGCTCGACGGCAGAGCGAAGGGTTCGATCGTCGGCGCAACCCCACTTCAAAGCCGACTCCATCTTTCTCAATCCGTCCGGCGGCTCGTTGAAATCACCGGTCACGAGCACGCTCTTGATCGTCTCGCCCTGCATTGCCAGATGGAATCGAAAAAGTCCCACCGG
>JALUUK010000099.1 GCA_027021395.1 Acidobacteriota bacterium | reverse complement strand
TTGATCTCTCTCGCGCCCCAGGCCGTGGTGCTCTTCGTCTTGCTCGGCCCGGGGATCGTGCTCATCTCGATGGCTTTTTCCATTGGACGCAGCACCAAGCGCGGCTTGTCCGTGCGATATGTCTTGCGCTTCGCATCGATCGATGCCGTGCTCTTGGCGCTGGCCTCTTTGCATCAGATCCGTACGGTGGGTGCCTTGCTGCCCGAACGTGCGCGCTTTGCCTTGTTGCTGATGGTCTCTTCGCTGGCGCTGGCTTCGGTCTACTTCGTTTTCTTGGTGTTTCTCGATTGGCGTCGTCCCGGCTCGGTTCGAACCCCGGCGATCATCGCCGGGGGATTGGCATTGATCACCAGCCTCGGGGTCGCGGCCGATCTCAGACGCGTGCGCGTGGTGAAGGAGGTTCCGGTCTCGCTCCCCGGCTTCGAGATGCGTACCCCGCTGGCCCTTCTTGAACTTCCCGGACTCGGACCCGGCACGCTCGATACCATCATGGAAGAGGGACATTTTCCGTCGGTGCTCGCCGTGCATCGACGGGGTACGCGTCTCTTGCTCGATGGGACCCCGCTCGGTGATCCACTGGCGTGGTACGCTACGCTGATCACGGGCCGAGATTCGCTCGCTCACGGCGTGCTCGGTCCCGTACGATATCGACCGTGGCTGCGTCAGCGTTCGTTCGGCATCTTTCCCCGAGGGTTGTTGCTCAGGCCTCTGCTCTTCACGCCCCTTTGGTCTCGTGTTCCGCTCGATGCCGACGCGCAGCGCGCCGTCGATCTTGCAGGTATCGCCGGAGCATTGGACATTCCGGTCGCCGTTCTAGGAGATCCGCTCGAGCGCGATACGTCCTCACCGGCTCGCTGGATCGTGCATCGAGACGCCTTGCGCCCGGGCGGCCCCATTCCTTTGCCGCAAGGTGGCGAGATCCCCTGCCCGGACCCCGGCGATCTCTCCGGGCGCTACTTCGACCCGCCGGCCCGCGACCTGCCGGTGAGCGCGGGGCTTGCTCGACTCGTGCGCGACGCGGCGAGTCAGGATCGCTGCGTTCTCGAAGCGGGGAAGCATGCTCTTCGCAGCGACTATCCTATCGTTCATATGCGCCTCGACGGTCTTCGGCGTGTGCTCTACCACTTCACCGGCTGGAATCCAAAGCAGCCCGCTCGAGGTGTGACTTCGCGGGAGATCGAGGCCTTGCGTTGGGCCGTCGCGCGCTACATCAGGGATCTCGACGCCGGACTCGCCGAGATCATCTCGCTCGCTCGAGACCGCTACGTTGCGGTGGTCTCGACTCACGGTACGAAAGCGCAGCGGGGTTTTGCTTTGCCGCTGCGGGTCCTGAGCGGGGGCAGCGGGGCGACGGGAAGTCACGCAGGCCCACCTCCCGGGTTTCTGCTGTTGACCGGCCCGGGGGTGCGCCGAGATCAGCGTCTCGACCGGGCCTTTCCCATCGAATCCGTCCTGCCGACCTTGCTGTGGGCGGCGGGTCTTCCACTCGCCGAAAATATGGGACCGATATCCGATCTGACGTCCTCGGCGTTCACTCCGGAGTTCATCGCCGAAAGCCCGATGATGAGCATTCCAACCTATGCCGATCCTCCGAAAAGCGAGCCGTCCTCCTCTTCTAGGACCCCGGCAAAGCCGAGAGAGGGTCCGCACTGATGCCGCTCGGCCTAGAGATCGCGGGAGTCGAAGACGCCGAAGATAGGAACCGCGACCGGCCCGCTCTCGACGGCTTGATGCGGTCGTCATTTTTTTCTCGAGATACGCACCGGTGAGCAAAGCAAGGCGGCGCGCGCCAAGCGGCCGAGGCCGCCCATGGAGATTCGGGTGCGAGTCCGCGACCGTTTCTTCCGCGCGAGTTCCTCGCGCGGGGCGGGCTCGCCGTCCTTTCGGGACTTCATGCGTCGCCCCGCTTCCTCTTCGGGGGATCTCGCCAGATCCGGCGATCCGGGGTAGCATCGAGGCAATGCCGCTGCCTTTCCTCACCCCCAACCACTGGAGAGATGCATGATGCTAGGAGTCTGCGCGGTGGACGCTCCACGGCCGGAACGACCCGGATCAGATCCCCTTTCCCGCACATTTCCTCCGGCTGCTCTTTGCCCATTTCCTGCATCGGGGAAGGGACTATTCGCCCTTTGGGCGGTCGCATGCGGCGTTCTCGCGCGGGGTCGTTCGGCCCGGACGCTGCTGTTGACGGCCGCATGCCTGCTCGCCGCGAGTGGAACGTCGCTGTTTGCGCAAGTGACGCAGCCCACCGAGGGAGAGCGCCTGATCGCCGAGGCTCGATGGCAGGAGGCCGAGAAGTGGTACTACGCCAAGGTCAAGGCCGAGCCCAAGAATTCGGACGCTCTGCGTCAACTCGGTTTTGTCGAACTGCGACGCCCCGGGGGCGATGCGGTGCGCGCCGTGCAGTATCTCGAAAGGGCCCTCGCGATTGAACCGGATCATCCGCAGGGCCTCTTCATGCTCGGCAAGGCCTATCAAGCCGACGACCGGGACGATCAAGCTCGGAAGAGTTTCGACCGGCTGATCGAAATCGGACCGGGCAAGCGTGAGCCGATGCGTGCGATCGCCGTCCATCTGGCCAAGTTCAATCGCGGGTTGATGGCCATCGAAGAAGGAGATGTCGAACTCGCTCGCACGCTCTTTGCGCAGGTCGCGCGGCGTGAGCCGAAGCATGCCTATGTCCCGTATGAGTTCGCCTTCGTCGCCAAGAAGAACGGAGAGAACGAAAAAGCCATCGCTCTATTCAAGGAAACCCTCGAGAATCTTCTGCAGTGGGTCTCGCCGGAAACTTGGCCCTACCCGCAAGGCCGCTATGCCTACCTTCGCGAGAACGCGTCGTACGAACTCGCCCGACTGCAGCTCGAGACCGGCAAGCCGGAAGAGGTCATCACGGGTCTCGAACGGCTGGTCGAGGATGTCAGAATCCGCTCCAAGGCCAAGACTCGCTCTTCGGCGCCACCGCCGAGAAGTCCGCTTCAGGGGGAAACCGACGCGCGCTTTGAAAATGCACCGTACATCATGGCCGAAGCGCTCGCCGCGGTCGGGCGCAAGAAAGAGGCGTCGGCTCTGTTCAAAGAGTTTTCGCGCATGAGAATCGGCGATCGCGAGTTGAGAAGCAAGGCGCGGTCCCGTGCCAAGGAAGTCAAGAAATAGGCGTTTTGAAGCTTCGATCTCAGTTTCGATTCCAAAAGATGCCGTGAGAAACTCCAGCATAACTCACCCGCTAAGGGGAAGGAGAGTCGTCGATGCCAGCCGTTGTCGAAACAAGCGTTCCTGAAGCCAAGCTTCTCGCGCGAGGAAAGGTCCGCGATATCTACGATTTCGGAGACAAACTCCTCTTTGTCGCGACCGATCGTATTTCGGCCTATGACGTCATACTCAATCAGCCGATCGCAGACAAGGGGAAGGTGCTTCACCAGATCTCCCGCTTTTGGTTCGATTGGATCCAAGAGCGCGGGATCGTGGGTAACCACCTGTTGACCGACGATGTCGATCGCTATCCCGAAGAACTGCGCCGCCATCGCGAACAACTCGAAGGGCGTTCCGCTTTGGTGCATCGCGCAGATATGTTGCCCGTGGAATGCGTGGCGCGCGGCTATATCACCGGTTCGGGCTGGCGCGAGTATCAGCAAACCGGGGAGGTCTGTGGTATTCCGCTTCCGGCGGGTCTTCGGGAGTGCTCCAAGCTGCCCGAGCCGATCTTCACTCCGGCCACCAAGGCGACGACCGGACACGATGAGAACATCTCTTTCGAGCGAGCGTCGGAGATTCTCGGGACCTCGGTTGCCGAGAAAGTTCGCGATCTGACGCTCCGGCTCTACCGTGAAGCGGCGGAGTACGCGGCCGAACGCGGCATTCTCATCGCCGATACGAAGTTCGAATTCGGCATCTTCGACGGGGAGATCATTCTTTGCGACGAGGTCTTGACCCCGGATTCTTCGCGCTTCTGGCCGAAGGACGAATACGCTCCGGGGCGCGGCCAACCTTCTTTCGACAAGCAGTACGTACGGGATTGGCTCGATGAGGCCGGTTGGGACCACGAGCCGCCACCGCCGGATTTGCCCGACGACGTAGTGGCCGGTTCACGCGCGCGCTATCTCGAGATTCTCGAGATCCTCTCGGGTCGCGGTCTCGACTAAAGAACCCATGGAAGGGTGGTCTTGCGGATCACTCGATCGGGTCGAGCAGGGTGGCGAGCGAGCGGAGCGCCCGTTCGTACGCCTCCCGCGCTTCGTTGCCGGGCCGATCTGCGTTCTCCCTGCCGCCGGGATAGGCGACGAGGACCTTGGCAAGACGTCTTTGACCGGCGTGGAGCACCGCTGGGTCCAGATCGCCGCTATCCACCGCTGCGGAGAGATCGTCTCGGGCGCGTCGAGGCGCGTCGAGGTCTCCGCAAAACAAGGCCAGATCAGCGCCCGCACGCAGCGTGTCGAGCGCAGATCGTCCGGGAGAGCGCTCCTTGGCCACGGCTTTCATCTCGAGGTCGTCGGAGATGATCAAGCCGTCGTAGCCGATCTCCTCTCGTAGCCATCCTCGCAGCAAGATCTCGGAAAACGAGCCCGGGGTCTCTCCGTCCACGGCAGGGTAGTGAGCGTGCGCGGTCATGATCAGTGGGGCCGTTGCGGCGAGCCTGCGGAACGGTTCGGTGTGTTCTTCGCGAAGCCGTGCGAGGCTCTGCCGCGAGCAGGCCGGGGCCTGATGCGTGTCGAGATGTGTTCCGCCGAGTCCGGGAAAGTGTTTCAGGCAGCCCGCGATTCCCGCCTCGGCGAGACCTTCGAGAACGCTCTTCGCAGCAGTGCTGACGGCTCGAGGGTCCGTTCCGTAAGAGCGCGGGCCGATGGCGTTGAGTCCCGGGCCGTCGTCGAGATCCACCACCGGCGCAAAATCGACGTCGAAACCGAGGGCGGCGAGGCAATGGCCGACCGACCGCCAGACTTCGCCGAGTTGATCTGCGGACCAACGGGCTTGGCTGCGCCCGTCGGGAAGTCGCTCAAAGATCGGCTCGAAGCCCGCGAGGCGATTGACCCTGCCGCCTTCTTGGTCGACGCTGATCAGGACGGGCTCGGCGCAAATTTCCCGAATGCCGCTGATCAGGTCTCGGACCTGTGCCGGGCCCTTGAGATTCCGCCCGAACAAGCAAACCCCCATCGGCGAGAGGTCGCTGAGCGCTCTTTCGGTGGAGGTGTCGATGTCGGGGCCGGGCAAGGCACACATGATCGAGCGGCTGACGCGAGTTTCGGAGGGCATTGGACGGCTCCTCGGGGTGGCGACAACTCGGTGACGGTTGACGCGGCGGTGGGTTGGGACCGAGATTGTAGGTGCCGGGAAGGCAGGTGCCAGGGGGCGCCGGGCGGCGTTTGCCGAACCGGTGAAGGGAACGATATAGTGCGCGCAACATCCCGCACCGTATCGGCTGAAGGTGCGATGTAACGAGGGTGTAAGGTGCTCTGGCGACGTAGTTTTACGATCATGGTGATGCCGGACGCGCAGTCGAAGATGCGTCGGCTGCACGTCAAGGGTTCCCACCTAGTAGCCGCCTTGGCGGGCGTTGCCGTGCTGGCGGCGTTGGCCGTGGCCGCACCGCTGGTTTGGGTCTGGGGGTATTCGCTTCATTCCGAGGTCGATGATTTGCGCGCCGAGCGCCAAGCCTTGGTCACACGTGCGGCCGAAGTCGAGACGACGATCGCCGGTTTGCGCCGGCAACTCGACCTCTTCGAGCGGCGAACGGAGAAGCTGGCTTATTTCGCGGGTCTCGAGATGCCGAGCCTGCGTGAGCCGGGGCAAGGCCATCCGACGACGGCCGAGGCCTCCATCCCGCGCGCCAAGGCCGACATGCTGCGCCAGGAGGCGGGACAGCTCGCCGACCGAGGCGATCTGCTAGCCCGGCGCCTCGAAACCGTCGATCTGGCCATCGGCGAGCAGAGCGAGCGTTTGTCGCACGTGCCGTCCCTGATTCCGGTTCGCGGGCTTCTCGGTTCGGGCTTTGGATGGCGCCGCGATCCCTTCACGGGACTACGGCAATTCCATCGCGGTCTCGACATTTCCGCGCCCGAGGGAACCTTGGTCAAGGCTCCCGCCGGCGGCATCGTCGTAAAGTCGGAAAAACACGGTGGATACGGGAATACTCTCTACCTCAGCCACGGCAACGGTCTCGTCACGCGCTATGGGCACTTGCACAGCTTCAAGGTGCGTGCCGGTCAGAAGGTCAACCGCGGCGACGTCATCGCCCTCGTCGGCTCGTCGGGCCGCTCGACCGCCCCGCACCTTCACTACGAGGTACTGCGCGAGGGCAAGCAGGTCGATCCCATGAAGTTCGTGGTCGACGAAGGCCTGTTTCACTAAGCCCCTGCACGAGAGACGGTGCCGGGCCTGTGCCCATTTCTTCTAAGCATCGGGTCGCTCATCTCGCGGATTCTTTTCTTTCATCCTTTCCAAAACGGGGAATCGATCCCATGCTGTCTCGGTGACGCCGGGAGGATTCCGGGCTAGGATCGACCGCATGTTCAACAAGATTCTCGGCAAAGTCTTCGGCACTCAAAATGAACGGGATCTCAAACGTCTCGAACCGGTCGTCGAAGCCGTCTCGGCCAAAGAGGCCGAAGTGCGCGCACTCAGCGACGGGCAACTCGCCGGTCGCACGGTAGAGTTTCGGCAGCGTCTCGACCAGGGGGAATCGGTCGACGATCTTCTGGTCGACGCCTTCGCCACCGTTCGCGAAGCCGGTCGACGCGTGCTCGAGATGCGGCATTTCGACGTGCAGTTGATCGGCGGCTATGTCCTGCACAAGGGACAGATCGCCGAGATGCGGACGGGAGAGGGAAAGACCCTCGTCGCCACCTTGCCCGCTTATCTCAACGCACTCGAAGGCAAAGGGGTCCACGTGGTGACGGTGAACGACTATCTCGCTCGCCGCGACGCCGAGTGGATGGGGCAGGTCTACCGCTTCTTGGGTTTGAGTGTGGGTTGCATACAGCACAATATCAGCGACGAAGAACGTCGCGCGGCCTACGAGTCCGATATCACCTACGGTACGAACAACGAATTCGGTTTCGACTACCTTCGCGATAACATGAAGTTTTCGCGTTCCGGCATGGTACAGCAGAAGGGGCATCACTACGCGATCGTCGACGAAGTCGACTCGATCCTGATCGACGAAGCGCGCACGCCGCTGATCATTTCCGGGCCGTCCGAGGGGAGCACGGAGGTCTACTATCAAGTCGATCGTATCGTGCCCCGACTCGAGCCCGGTGCAGTGATCGCCGGCGAAGTCGGTCGTGAGCAGCGGGAAGCGATCGATGCAACCGGCGACTACATCGTCGACGAAAAGTCACGCACCGTGGTCTTGACCGAAAAAGGTGTACAGCACGCAGAGGAATTGCTCGGCGTGAAGAACCTCTACGATCCGGCGAATATCGAAACCCTCCATGCCGTCACGCAGGGCCTGAGGGCGCATACGATCTACAAACGGGATGTCGACTACCTCGTAGAAAACGGCGAGGTGGTGATCATCGATGATTTCACCGGGCGCAAGATGCCCGGTCGTCGTTGGAGCGACGGCCTGCATCAAGCCGTCGAGGCGAAGGAAGGCGTCAAGATCCAGAGCGAAAACCAGACTTTGGCGACGATCACCTTCCAGAACTACTTCCGCATGTACGACAAGCTTTCGGGAATGACCGGTACGGCGGAAACCGAGGCGGCCGAGTTCTCCAAGATCTACAAGCTCGATGTGGTGGTCATTCCCACCAACATGCCGACCATGCGCATCGACCATGCCGACGCGATTTTCAAGACCGAGTCGGGGAAGTTCAACGCCGTAGCGGAGGAGATACGCGAGTTCCAGCAGAGGCGACAGCCGGTCTTGGTCGGAACGACGTCCATCGCCAAGTCGGAAAAGCTTTCCGACCTGCTGAAGAAGCGAGGCGTGCCCCACGACGTGCTCAACGCCAAGCAGCACGCGCGTGAAGCAGAGATCGTTGCGCAGGCGGGGCGTCTCGGCACGGTGACGATCGCCACGAACATGGCAGGGCGTGGAACCGACATCTTGCTCGGCGGCAGTCACGAGCATCTAGCCAAGAGCATCTTGGTGGAAAAGGGCCTCGGGGCCTCTTGGGATACAGCCGACGAAGAGGCTCGGGCGAAAGCCCTAGCCGAAGCGCGGGAGATTTGCCGCCGCGAGCACGACGAAGTCGTCGCGCTCGGTGGTTTGCACATCATCGGAACGGAAAGGCACGAGGCGCGCCGCATCGACAATCAGCTTCGTGGTCGCGCCGGCCGGCAGGGAGATCCGGGATCCACGCGCTTCTACCTTTCCCTAGAAGATGATCTGATGCGGCGATTCGCTTCCGGCTTGATGGAAAAAGCGCTCGAGCACGCCGACGACGCGCCGATCGAATCCAGGCTGGTCTCGCGGCAGATCGAACGCGCCCAGAAGCAAGTGGAAGCCCAGAACTTCGACATCCGCAAGCGCCTGCTGGAATACGACGATATCCAGAACAAGCAACGCCAAGAAGTCTACGCCCTGCGTCGCGAGATTCTCGACGGAGAAGATCAACACGAGTACGTGATGGGGCGAGCGCGCGATTTGATGGAGTGGCTGGTCGAGGAGTACCTCGGATCGGAGGAGGGCGCCAAGGGGCGCGACGAACCGATCCGTCGTCCCGAAGAGCTTTCCGCGCAAGTGCTGCACTACTACGGTTTCGAGCCTGCACGCGAGGGTATCGACCTCGATGGCGAAACGCAGGAGGTCTTCGAACGGCTCTGGAAGCACGCAGAGCAGCGCTACGCCGAGAAGGAGGAGCGGGCGGGTCAGGAGATGATGCGGCGCTACGAGACCTTCGTGACACTGCAGATCCTGGACGGGCAATGGAAGGATCACCTACTGGCGCTCGACCACCTCAAGGAAGGAATCTCGCTGAGGGCCTACGGACAGCGAGATCCGCTGGTGGAATACAAACGCGAATCCTTTGAGCTTTTCGGCGAGATGAAGGAGCGCGTCGAATCTGAAATCGTGCGCTATCTGATGTTGCTCGAGCCGATGAGCGAAGAAGACCGCGCGGCGGAAGAAGAGAAGAAACGCCGGCGACAAGAGCAGATCTTCCGCGCGGCATCACGAGCCAAAGCGGGTGAAGAGGCCCGGCAGGCGCAGACGATCAAGCACGCGGACAAGCGAGTCGGGCGCAACGACCCCTGCCCTTGCGGCTCGGGGAAAAAGCACAAAAAGTGCTGCGGTGCTCACTGAACTTCGTTCTTCGCCCGGATTCTTAGCTGTCTGCACGCCCCTGCTCATTTTCATCGCATGGACTGTCGGCGGTGGGCCCTCCTCTGCTATTTCGTCCGGGCTTTGTCCACCACCCACTAGGGATTCTGAATTGGCCTGGAGATTCCTCCGTGTCGCGTTAGAATCGGCGTTCTTGCCCGAGGTCTATTGCGGGCGAGACCGAGCGAGGAATCCATGCTGTCCGATCGGATCTCGGAGGGACTGACCTTCGATGACGTTCTTCTCCTGCCGGCGTATTCGGAGGTTTTGCCGGGCGAGGTCGATCTGAGTTCCCGACTCTCGCGGGGAATCCGCCTCAATCTTCCTGTGATCTCGGCGGCGATGGATACCGTCACGGAAGCTCGCCTAGCGATCTCTCTGGCGCAGCTTGGCGGGATCGGCATCATTCACAAGAATCTGTCAATCGAAGCGCAGGCGGAAGAAGTCGACAAGGTGAAGCGTTCGGAGTCGGGGATGATCGTCGATCCGATCACGATGACGCCGCGACATCCGGTGCGCGAAGCCTTGGAACTGATGGCCCGCTACCGTATTTCGGGAGTGCCGATCACCGAAGAAGACGGCCGCTTGCTCGGCATTCTCACCAACCGCGATCTGCGCTTCTGCACCAACCAAGACGCACCGCTTTCGGAGTACATGACGCACGATGACTTGATCACGGTTCCCGAGGGGACCGATTTGGATCGCGCGCAAGCACTTTTGCACAAGCATCGGATCGAAAAGCTGCTGGTGGTGGATGACGATTACCGCCTCAAGGGGCTGATCACCGTCAAGGACATTCAGAAGAGACTCGAATACCCCTTTTCGGCGAAAGATGATCACGGTCGTCTTCGCGTCGGCGCAGCCGTCGGGACCGCCGAGGACACGCTCGATCGCTGTGAGGCGCTCGTCGCAGCCAACGTGGATGTGATCGTGCTCGATACGGCTCACGGACACTCACGCAAGGTACTCGAGATGATCGATCGCGTGCGGGATCGCTTTCCCGAGGTGCAGTTGATCGCCGGAAACGTCGGGACCGGCGAGGGGGCGGCGGCTCTGGTCGAGCGCGGGGTCGATGGCGTGAAAGTCGGCCTCGGGCCGGGGAGCATCTGTACGACGCGGATCGTCAGCGGCGCGGGTGTGCCGCAACTGACCGCGATCGACGCCGCTTTCGCCGCATGCAGCAAGCGCAACGTCCCCGTGATTGCCGACGGCGGTGTGAAGTTCTCCGGTGATATCACCAAGGCGCTCGCCGCGGGGGCCGAGACGGTGATGATCGGTTCCCTCTTCGCGGGAGTCGAAGAATCTCCCGGAGAGACCGTGCTCTATCAAGGTCGCACGTTCAAGGAATACCGCGGCATGGGAAGCTTGGCGGCGATGCGGCAGGGTTCGAAGGATCGCTATGCGCAATCCGATTCCGAAGATCACAAGCTCGTTCCCGAGGGGATCGAGGGGCGTGTTCCCTACAAAGGTCGCCTCAGCGACATGGTCTATCAGTTGATGGGCGGCCTGCGTTCGGGAATGGGGTACTGCGGTGCGGCGACCATCCGGGATCTGCAGGAGACCGCGCGCTTCGTCAAGCTGACCGCGGCGTCTTTGCGAGAATCCCATGCGCACGACGTGATCATCACCAAAGAAGCCCCGAACTACCGTCTCGACTGAAGTCGTCAGCGGGTCGAACGGCTTTGATTGCGGCCCGGGTTTCGTGCGATCATGGACTTCGGAAAGGTGGGAGGTCCGTGATGAAAATCGTTTGTGCAAGGGCTGCGAAATTTCCGCTCCTAGGGTCGGCCCTAGCAAGCTTTCTCGTGATTTCGAGCATCGCTTCGGCGGCGAGCAGCCAGGGGCGGGTACTCGACCGGGAGGGGAGGCCGATCGCCGGAGCGGAAATCTTTCTTGCCGCGAGCAAGGGAAAAGATAAATCTGCGGCCGGTCAAGCCGAGAAGGAAACACTCACCTTGGCGAAGACGCGCAGCGACGAGCAGGGGCGTTTCGCGCTCTCGGTCGCCGGTGACCCGCCCTACGCGCTCTTCGTCAGAGCTGAGGGTTTCGGGCCGAAGCTGCTCGACGATCGGTCGGTCGATCAGATCCGGGATCTCGAGATCGTCTTGCGTGCGGGGATGCCGTTTTACGGGCAGGTGCTCGAGAAGAGCGGTGGAACTCCCATCGAGGGAGCCCGCGTCGAGATCACCGGTGTCGAGTCGAATCGCTTCACCGGCAGCGAGTCCGAGAACCTCTTCACCCTCGAGACGATCACGGACGGGAAGGGGTTTTATTCCTTCAGCGATCTCGCCGAGGGCGGGCACGATCTCCTCGTGACCGGCGACGGCTATGCAAAGCTGCTCATCGAGGATGTCGATGTCGGGGGCCATTCCACCGCCGACACGTTGATGTACTCCTACCTCGCGCCGGGCGTGGCGATTTCGGGACGTGTGGTCGATCCGGAAGGACAAGCGGTGAGCGGAGCGAGAATCCGGGTGCAGCCCGCGCGCACCGATTTCAGTGCGCGGGGACGGACCTGGATGTCGCGGACGACGATCCGCTCCCATGACGACGGTACGTTTCACCTCGACGGTATTCCGCTCGTGGGCGGCGGATACCATCTCACCGTCGAGCATGCTCGTTTCGCGAAGCGGAATCTTCGAGACCTCACCATCGGCCCGAGCGGCGTGCTCGACGGTCTCTTGGTCGAAATGGAGGAAGGGCAGAGAATCGTCGCTCGCCTGATGCTCGACGAGCAGACACCGTTCGACGGCACGGTGTCGGTCCTGACCGAACCCGAAGATGCGGGGAGCATTTTCACCCGCGTTTGGTTGAGTCGGCAGATTCCCTCCGACCATAGCGAAGATACCTTGATCGACGGTGTGTTGACGCTTGAGCATATCCCAGCCGGGAGCTACCGCGTGTCGATCACTCCTGAAGGCTACGCACCGATCGAAAGAGAAGGCGTGGTGATCGTCGCAGGAGAAACCTACGATCTCGGTACGCTGAAACCGGTCAAAGACGGAGTCATCTCGGGACGTATTCTCGATCAGGAAGATCGCCCCGTGGCGGAGGCGGAGGTTTCGCTAGCTTCGCTCGTTTCGGGAAACTTCAGCCGCAGCTACAAGGAAAGCGACCAGGACGGTCGTTTCGAATTCGTCGGGCTTTCTGAAGCCGCTTTCGTGCTGACCATCGAATCTCCAACGCATCAGAAAACGAGAATCGAAGACGTCAAGCCCGATGGCGAGCCGTTGGAGATCGTGCTCGAACCCGCGGCAAAGATCATCGGGCGTGTGGTGGCGGGCGATCCGCCGCAGCCGATCCGTTCGTATCGAATCGAAGCGCTCGGCGAGATCGACAAGAGCGTGCCCTACGCCTCGATGCTCGGGGCGCGCGAGACGAAGAAGAAGAGTATCAGGAACGAGCAGGGCGTCTTCGAGATCGACGGGTTGATGAGCGGCAAGCACAACCTTCGGATCCATGCCGCCGGCTTCATGCCGCTGACCACCGAAAAATACGAAGTCGAGAGCGGCATGGCGCTCGACCTCGGCGATCTTTATCTCGAGCGTGGCGCGATTTTGAGCGGGACCGTCCGCGATGCCGAGGGTTCTCCGATTGCCGGAGCCGTGGTGAGCATTCCCGCTGCGCGCGGCACGGCGGCGCTCGTGATCCGGGGGATGGGCGAAGAGGACGACCTGAGCGCGCTCACTTCGCCATCCGGGGCCTTTGAAATCGCCGGGCTATCGGCCGGCGATCATCGGATTCGGGTCGAGCATGATGCGTACGCACCGTATCAAGGGACGGCGAGCGTTTCGGAAGGAGCGCTTCACCTCGAGCACGACATCGTGCTGGCGCAGGGAGGACGAGTGCAGGGCATCTTCCGCAGCAAGGAGGGCGAGCCGGTCGTCGGCGGGATTGTCATGATCTCGCAAGGGATGGTGAGCGATATGCGCAACATGACGACCACCGACAGCCGGGGCTATTTCGAAGTGGAAAACCTGCCCGCCGGGAGCTATCAGGTGATGGGCATGATCCCATCGAGCGGGGACGAGATGAGTCAAGCTCAGATTCTAGCTTCGATGCAGATGACTCCGGTGACCGTTGCGGATGGCGAGACGAGCGTCGTGAACCTGCCGAATGATGCGGGAGGCATCGTCGTGCAAGGGCGCGTGCTCAACGGCAAGGAGCCCGTTTCAGGTTCGATGTTCTGGACTCGTTTGGTTGGTGGGCGGCCCTCGAGCCGCGCGCTTGCGATGTCGCAGGCCGATGTCGATGGTCGCTTTCAGATTCGCTTGGCGGCCCCGGGGGAGTATCAGGTTTCGCTCATGCCGGAAAGGAGCGACACAGCCGGAGCGAGCGATGACTCGGTCCCAATCGCGGTGGCCGGTTTTTCCGTGGTGGTCGAGATTCCGGAGGGCGGTCACTCGGCATTGGAGGTGCTCGTGCCGCAGGGGGTGGTTTCCGGGCGGGTCTACGACGAAGTCGATGGTGAGGCGATTTCCGGCGTCGTGGTTCGGGCTGCACCGGTAGACGACGACGGCGAGGAGGTGTTGGCCGGGTCGGGGGGAAGTGCTCAGACGGACGAAGATGGACATTTCGAGATTCGCGGTCTTGGCGAGGGTCGCTACGACCTCTATTTCGGCAAGCCGGAGCATGCCGCGGTGACCATCGAAGGCCTCGAAGTCGACGAGGATGACAGCTACGAGATCGAGCAGGCGCTCGGGCCGGCCATTCCCGTCGAATTGCGGGTCAGCGATCCCAAGGGGCGTCCCATTCAGGGGGCGACGGTGATCGGGGTTCGGAGCGCCGTTCCGTTCACCATGGAGGCCACGGACGAAAACGGCGAAGTCGAGGTCCGGCAATTCGGGGTCGGGGTCTACGATCTCGCGGTGACGGCGGAACGTTTCGCGCCGCATCTTCTCGAAGGACTACCGATCGATGAAGAGGAGAACCGCTCGCTCGCCGTCACGCTCTCGCGCGGCGGCTCGCTTCGTATGCGCGTGCTCGGCGCCGACAAGAACCCCATCACCGGTGCGACCATCGAGATGCGGACGAAGTCCGGTTTCGATCTCTCTCGAATTCTGCTGCTGCAAGGCATGCTGCGGGGCGATTTTCTAGAAAGCGACACTCAGGGAGAGATCGTCATTCCGTATATCGAGCCCGGCCGCTACGAGGTCGAAGTCTTCTGGGATCGTCGCAGCAAGAGAACGACGGTCGAGATCGAAGAAGGCGAAGAGACGGTCGAGAAGATCGAATTCCGCTGATGGGTTCCTAGCGCGCTTGCCATGGCACCGAAAGACGTTGGGGGGGCTTAGAAGTCTTTACGGTGAGGGCTCGTCGAGTCGAAGCGTGGCCTTCGCCTTCGCGATGTAGCCGTAGACGAGTTCGGGCGCGACGAGAACCCGCCGGCCGTCGTCGGTGAGCACCCCATGGCGGGAGATCTCTCCGGAAACGTCGACGGCAATACGTCCGCCCTTTCCGGTGAGGCGGACCGTTCCTCCGTAGCAAAGAGGCTTTCCCGCCGCGGTGTCACGAATACGCAATTCGATCTGCTTCGCCTCGAGAAGCACGGGAAGGCGCGAGACGCGCAGGAGCATGTGGTTGGCGAATCCCACGATGCAATCGGTTTTTCCATCGCGGCCTATCGCTTGCTCTTCACCGGAGAAAGAAAAGCCGCGTCTTCCATGAGAGCCGTTCCAAAGGGAAAGCTCGGCGAAGACCTGTTCATCGCTGCTGTCCGACATCGTCGTTGCGAGTTTGTTCGCCCATCCATAGAGCGCGCCTCCCCTTTCGTCGTGCTCATGATCGACGACACCGAATTCGAGGGAGAGCACTCCGCCTCGGCTTTCGAGCAGCGCAACCATCGCTTCGTAGTCATCGCGGTATTTTTCTCCGTAGGGAACCCCGACGCTGGGCTCTTCGGATACGTTGACCTCGATGGTCTCGGTGAGCGGAAGAAATCCCGATGGGCTCGGTCCGCACGAAGAAAGCAGCGCCATCGTTGCGAGAGTGCTTGAAACGCCGGCCGTTGCGGTCAAGCGACGTCTTGCCGACTGTTTTTCATCGTTCACGAAAGGCTCTCCTCGGGGCGCATACGCAACGACTTACGGAGGAAGCAAGGTGGCGAGCCGGCGGGTCTCGCGAGGATCGTCCCGCACGGGGCCGAGCAGGACTTGCCAAGCTTGGCGGCGCAGGAAGGAGGGAAGGCGCTGGCCCCATTCGACGGCGACGACAAAGCCCGCATCGAGCGATTCTTCGATGCCGAGATCATCGATGCCGGCGCCGTCGGCGAGGCGGTAGAGGTCGACGTGGAGGAGCGGCGGTTCGGCAAGGCAATGTTCGATGGCAAGTACGAAGGATGGGGACGAGACGCCGCTTGCGTCATGGCCCAAGCCGCGGGCGAGACCGCGCACGAGCACGGTCTTGCCCATTCCCAAGTCGCCTTCGAGGGAAAGCAACGACCCTGGGGACAAGCGCTTTGCGAGCTTCGCGCCGAAGTCCTCCGTCATCTGCTCGTCGTCGAGGTAGAACGATTCGGCGGTCCGGCTCACGCGATCTCGCCCTCTTCGTCTTCCTCCTCGTCGAGCAGGATGCCGAAGGCCGCCGGCAGGGAGTCCACGATGGCCGATGCCGTCAGCGTGGCACGATGTTCACCGCCGTCGAGCGCAAGATCGCCCGCAAGCCCGTGGAGAAAAACTCCGGCGATGGCGGCTTCCTGCGCCTCGAGACCTTGCGCCCAAAGTCCGGCGATGATTCCCGTCAAAACGTCGCCGGAACCGCCGGTGGCCATGCCGGGGTTGCCGGTGGGGTTGATGTAGGCGTTCCCGTCGGGCGTCGCCGTGATGGTGCGGTAGCCCTTCAGAACGCAGACCGCATCGACGGTTTCCGCAACGCGCAGCGCGACGTCGACCCGGGCCTCGAGCACGTCGTAGGTTTTCCGACCGATCAGGCGGGCCATCTCGCCCGGGTGCGGGGTGAGCAAGAGTGGTGCCTTGTGTTCGCCGAGCGCGGCATAGCTCTCGCCGGCAAAGGCGTTGAGACCGTCGGCATCGAGCACGACGGGTTTGTCCGATTCCAGCAGCAGCGTGCGGATCTCTTCCTGAGTCGCCGGCTTCGTTCCAAGGCCGGGGCCGACCGCTAGGGTGTTGCAGCGCCGTTCTCCGGCGATGCTCAATGCCGCACGGGCGGCTCCCGGTCCGATCGTGCCGCCGGCTTCGGCGGCGAGATCGGCGGTCATCACCTCCGGCGCAAACGTGGCGACCTCTTGGCGTACGACCGCCGGCGTGGCGATGCTGACGAGGCCGGCTCCCGCCCGCAGCGCGCTCCAACCGGTGAGCGCGGCTGCCCCGGCCTGGCCTTCAGAGCCGCCGACGACCAGGACATGCCCGAATCGTCCCTTGTGGTCTTCGATGTCGCGTTCGGGGATCAGCATCGCCGCACCGGCGGGCGTGACCCAGTGCAGATGCGGTTCGCTGCGGCGAACGGCGAGTCCGGGAATACCGATATCCGCCACGACGAGTTCGCCGCAGCAGGATTCAGCAGGGGGCAGCACGGCGGCCACCTTGGCTCGGGCGAAGCAGATGGTCAGATCCGCGCTCACCGCCGGCCCCGGCACGACACCGGTCGAGGCGAAAAGGCCCGAGGGAAGATCGACTGCGACGACGAAGGTGCCCGAAGCATTGATCGCATCGACCACGTCGGCGTAGAAGCCGTCGAGCGCGCGATTGAGACCGGT
>JALUUK010000098.1 GCA_027021395.1 Acidobacteriota bacterium | reverse complement strand
AACGATACTCCGGGCTACGGCGGCTCTACTTCTCCACCGCTGCGGTATTCCTGCGGGAAATGAAGCGGGATCGACGACTAGGTCAGTGGTATTCGCGATCGAAGCTCCCGCACGCCTTGCGTTGCAGGCGCGGCAATCCGATCCGACCCGAGTTCTGTGCAAACAGGCATGGTGCAACCGAAACGAGACGAAACTGTCTCGTTTGTGCGACAAGACTCGACGCGCGAGCACCGGCGAGCATCCTAGGCAGAGGGATCTCGGCAACGCGTCTCGCTCCGGGTTTTGGTGTGTTTCTTGCTACGCCATCTCCACCAGAGCGGCGGTGGAATTCATCCGCTGCACAGGAAGAAGAAGACATGACCCATATCGCGATTCGCGGACCGGTTCTGGAGGATGCAAACCGCAACCAGCGAGCGATTCGCCATGGCAGTAGCTGGAACAACGCCTTCGACACGGCACTCGAATTTCAATACGAGCCCGATTCCGTTGCGAAGGGTGAGCGATGACCAGCGTATCAGGGAGATAACTCATGGCGACCTGTCCATCCTGTAAATCGAATCCCGGCATGATCACCTGTACGAAATGCGGGGGTAGCGGAACTACCGGAACGCTCCTGCCCAGTCGCTGCACGCGCTGCGTCGGAAGCGGCATGATCAAGTGTCCAAACTGCGGCGGATCAGGGAAGATCTGACGGGACTCCCTTGCCACGAAGCTGCGATTGCGTTCTAACGAGAGGGACCATATGCGGAAGTATCCCTGCGAAAGGCGAGAATTCGAGAACACGTAGGTACGGGCGGCCAAGTGAGTCGTATGGAAAAGTCAAAGACCTCGCAAGAACGGCCGCGAAATGAAAACACTCGCCGTAGATGACGATGATGAGTTTGTTCTCAATCATGTTCTCCAGCTGGAAAGAAAACTCCAGAGCGTATTCGGCGATGAGATTTGTGCCATCTGACTGAAGGAATAGCAAGCCGGGATACCAAGGCGACCGGATCCAGCGAGGGTACTGCGATATTCGATGACAGAACCTCACTGCGGTCGTTGCTCGCGAGACGAGTCTAGGAGGATGAGGTGGCTGCTGATAGAGGAAGCGAGGTTTCCGATCTGCAAACCGGATTCGAGGCCGCCATTCGTGCTGCACGAATGCAGGTTGAGGAACAAACACTCAATGCAACTCGAAGTGCGGCTCGGGAACTGCTCTCGGCATTCAAAGCCTGCTACCCCGGAACGACTGCGGCGGGAAACCCACTCTGGGAGAGGGCGATCGCTCCATGGGAGAGCGAATGCTGGAAAGATGGGAGTCCCTCGACGACGCCCGTCGGCGTGGGAGGACTCGCCTGCGTCGGCCGCCTGAGCGCGTACTTTCCTGAATACACCAACGAGCACCGAAGCAGCGAACCACCTTTTCCCGCGATCGTCCCGCTATTGGCGAGCTCGAACCTGATCATCGTCGCCGAGGGAAAGAAGCTAGCCTCGGCAAACAATGCGCTCCAATCATTGGTGTTTCGCCTGCTCACTTCCGTATTTCCTGGGAAACTGCGCCTGACTGCCATTGATGCGAGGGGACTTGGGAGAAACATCTCCACGTGCCTCAGTCTTCCCGAGAAAGTACTTGGGCCCAAGGTGTGGCACGAGGAGAAAGAGATCGCCGAGGCGCTGATGGAACTTACCACGGCGATGTCCGGGATCATCCGGCACAACCTGAAGAATGACTATCCAAACATTGATCAGTACAACCGCGAAGCCGGAGAGATGTCCGAACCCTATCGACTCCTGCTGGTTACGAATTTCCCGGCCGGCTTCCGGCCGGACACCGCAGAGCGTCTCCTGTCGATCGCCCAGAATGGGCCGCGAGTAGGTGTTCACGTCATCGTTACAGTCGATGCGAAGCGGAAGCCCCCGCATGATTTCAACCTCCCGGCATTGCTCGAGTCTGGGACCGCGCTGCTCGAAGCGGGTGACCTTTTTGCGTGGCGGGGCTTGGAAGATATCTGGGTGGACCTGGACTCGGCTCCACCGCAGGACATTGTGGACAATGTCGTAAAGGCACTCAACCCGGCTGTGAAGGCACACGATCACGTGCAGCTCGATTTCCACCGGTTCGCCCCCGACCAGCCGTGGCGGGAGAGCAGCGCCGAAGGCATTCGTGTTCCGATCGGGCGCAAAGGCGCCCGCGATCTCCTCTGCTTGGAGTTCGGCGGAAGCGATACGGCCCACCACGCGCTCATAGGCGGCCGGACTGGCGCCGGCAAAACTGTCCTACTTCACATCTTGATCAACAGTCTCTCGTTGCACTACTCGCCCGAGGAACTCGAACTGTACCTCATCGACTTCAAGGAAGGGGTCGAGTTTCAAGTCTATCGAGAACTTCCGCACGCACGGGTCGTGGCGATGCAGTCGGAACGTGAATTCGGCGTGTCCGTTCTCGAGGGCTTGCGAGACGAACTCAATCGCCGCGGTGAGTTGTTTGTCGCGACCGGCAGCCACCAGTTGGCCGACTGGAGGAAGAAGACCGGCAAGACGTTACCGAGAATCGTGCTCGTGGCGGATGAGTTCCAGCGGTTCTTCGAGATCAACGATCGGATTTCGTCGTCCGCGCGGTCGCTTTTGGACGACATCGCCCGCAGGGGACGGGGCTTTGGCATCCACATGGTATTGGCCACGCAGACAGTCTCGGCGATGGATCTCGAGCCATCTACACTGTCGCAGACCGGCGTGCGCATTGCCCTTTCGATGAGCGAGAGTGACTCGACCAAGATTCTAGGCAAGGACAATGATCAGGCGAAATATCTCGAACGCCCGGGCCAGGCGATCTACAACCCGGCTGGTGGTCTTGCGGCAAAGAACGTGGAATTTCAAGTTGCGTACTTGAGTCGAGAGGACATGAAGAAGACGGTCGTCGAGAATTCGAAGTACGCCGCAGAACGGTCATTCGATCGGAAGCCTCGAGTGTTCGACGGAAACAGGCCCGCGTCCATCTCTGAGAATCGTGTATTCGTCGAACGAATGTGCACACCCGTCGATTCCGTTCAACGATGGTACGACCTGTGGGTTGGAGAACCCACGGGACTTCAGGACGGCCACGTCCCCTTTCGCATGAGGCGCCAAAGCTGCGGCAATTTGCTGATCGCCGGCAACGACGAAACGAAGGCCTTCTACACCCTCGTTCCCGTGGTCCTGTCTGCGGCGAAGCAGATTCCACCGGCGCGCGGCCATCTGCGAATTCTCAACTTGACGAATGTCGATGATCCGCTCAACGGGCTGTTCGATCCGCTGGGCACGATTCATGAAGGCGCCATCGTCGGATCGCGACTCGAGGTGGAGGAATTCATCGACGAAGCATACGAGGAACTTCAGTTGCGGCTGAATCGGAGAAAGGAAGAACGCGGTAACGCTCGACCGGAAGCTCCTCCGCCCTTCTTCCTGATCCTCTTTGGCGCTCAGCGTGCCAGATCGCTTCATAAAACAGGGCACCGCACCACCGAAGCCGGTGCGCGATTGGGCGAGATACTGAGAAAGGGTCCGGATGTCGGTGTGCATTCCGTCGTCTGGATCGACAGCTACCGTAGCTTTCTGCAGATTCTCGATAGCGCAGACTTGGCTGAGTTCGGAGGACGATTGCTCCTAACGGGCGGGGAGGCCGCCCGGCTACTTGGACCACAGCACCAGCCCGCACCGCCGATCAGGGAATGGTACGGCCTGCTCGCGGATGAACAGTCCGACGATCAATTGGTCAAGGTCCGGTGCTACGGTAGCGAAAGCTATCGTTGGATAGCCAGCGCCCTTGCTGGCCAAAGTGGAGGTGAGTCATAGTATGAGCAACATCATAGCGGATCCCGATCGTATCGATGAACTTGCCCAGCAACTACGAGAATTCGCCCGCGAGACCCAAGATG
>JALUUK010000097.1 GCA_027021395.1 Acidobacteriota bacterium | reverse complement strand
ATCTCGGTGAGCACCACCGCGCTTTCCTCTGCGAATACCGCGTCGAGCGCATCGATTCCACGATTTCGGGCGCGTTGCATATTTTCGATCGCCAGCCTCGCGGGGGTCAGGGGGTTGCGCACTTCGTGCGTCAGTCTCTGCGCCACCTCGGTCCATGCCGCGAGGCGTTCGGCTCGCCCGCGCTCTCGCTCCGCTCGGCGAAGGGAGTGGAAGCTCCGATCGAGCGCCGCCGCCAGCTTTCCGACGGCGCCCGGTCCGCCCGGCATCACCACGGCCTCTCGCCGGCCGTCGGCCACTTCTTGAACCGCTCGTGTCAGTCGTCTCAGCGGGAGAGAAAGTCGGCTCGCCAGAAGCCAGGAAAGCAAGAGGGTCAAGAGGACGGCAAGCAGGGCGATGGCCGACAAGACGCGGTGCACATGCGCTACGTCTTCGTAGCCGAGTCCGCGAAGGTCGGCTCTTAGGACGGCTGCCGGTCGGCCGCTAGGCCCGCTCAGCGGGATCTCGCTCAAACCGGCTTGGTCGCTCGAAGGCATTTCCTCGTCGCTCGATAGCGGGAAGACGTCGACGTTGACCTGCGCGAGCGTGCTCAATCGCTGCGAGACCGTGGAGGCGGGCCACGATTTCACTGCGGCGAGTTGTCGGGGCGAGGCGTCCTTCGCCCAGGTCGTTTGGGCCAGCAAGGCCAACGAGCGGCTCTGCTCATGCCAGAACCATGCGCTTTGGTGATCGCCGGTGAGCGATTTCCATTCGGCGAACGAGGTCGCGATCGGCGTGGAAGATCCCAGCACCCGTTCTTCCGTTCCGCGCGCGAGCGAGGCCACTTCGAAGCCGAGGCGCTCGGCACTCTCCGCCGCCCGCGCCATCGCCTTCGCGCGCCGTCGATTCGACAGATGCTCTCCGGCGAGCCAGCGCGAGAGATCCTTGTCCTCTTCGAGAAAGCGCCGCCACTCCGACAGGAGCGTATGAAGCGAGTGCTGCTCGTCGCGCCACTGTTCGAGCACTCTTCCGGTCGCCCGAGCTTCGGCGGCGACCCGCGCGATGCGCAAGTGCTCGACCTGACCGCGCCAGGTCCACCCCACCAGGATCAGGGGCAGCAGTGCAACGCAGCCCATCGCCAGCGCAATTCGAGCCCGAATTCCCATGGCCCCAGTTTGCCACAGAGCCGGTCGGCTCAACGGAAGCAGCCCATCGAGGCACCGATTTCGAGCCTCGCATGCTATCTTCCGGCGTTCTGAAGAAGGAGCGTCGGCCCCAAGATGCCCCGCGAAAGCGCAGCCGAAAGAAAACGACGAGCTTCCCGGATCTTGGCCGGTTTGATCGACCTCTACCCCGAGGCGGAGTGCGAGCTTTCTTTCGTCGATCCGTTTCAGTTGCTCGTGGCGACGATACTCTCCGCGCAAACGACCGACGTCGCGGTCAACAAGATCACGCCGGCGCTTTTCGCCCGTTACCCGACGCCGGATGCGTTGGCCGCGGCGGATCCGTCGGATGTCGAGCCGTTGATCGCTTCCATCGGCCTGTTTCGCAACAAGGCCAAGTCGATCGTCGGAGCGGCACGGCGCATCGTCGGCGACTTCGGCGGGAAGGTGCCGGACGATCGCGCGGGCCTCGAGTCGCTTCCCGGGTGTGGACGCAAGACGGCCAATGTCGTCTTGAGCACGGCCTTCGGCAAAGCGGCGATGGCGGTGGATACGCATGTTCAACGTCTTGCGGGAAGGCTTGGACTGTCGAAAGCGGAAGGCGCTCGCAAGATCGAAGACGACTTGCTCGACCTCTTTCCGGAAGAGCGATGGGCATTCATCTCCCACGCATTGATTTGGCACGGTCGCCGTGTCTGTTCCGCCCGTTCCCCGCGCTGCGGCGAGTGCGGCTTGGCGACGGACTGTCCGGCAGCGTTTTCTGCGACGAAAGTCCGTAACCCCTCCGCTCGGCGCCGGTCATACGGCGCGAGTCCAAGGAAGTCCCGATGAACCGACGTATCCTGCTGATCGCAGGCGCTCGACCGAACTTCATCAAGATCGCTCCGGTGCACAAAGCGTTGTCGGCCGTGCCGGGCTTCGACGTAAAGATCATTCACACCGGCCAGCACTACGATCGCGAGATGAGCCACCTCTTCTTCGATCAACTCGGGATTCCCGAGCCGGATATCAATCTCGGCGTCGGTTCGGGGACGCATGCAGAGCAGACGGCGCAAATCATGCGATCGTTCGAGAAAGTCGTGCTCGACGAGTCTCCCGACATGGTGATGGTCGTCGGCGATGTCAACAGTACGGTGGCTTGCTCGCTCGTCGCCAAGAAGTTCCAAGGGATCGACGTCGCACACGTCGAAGCGGGACTTCGGTCGAACGACCGCACGATGCCCGAAGAGATCAACCGCCTCGTGACCGATGCGATCTCGGATATTCTCTTTACTTCAGAGCGCAGTGGAGATCGGCACCTTCGAGCCGAAGGCGTTCCCGACGAGAAGATCGTCTTCGTCGGCAATGTGATGATCGATACTCTTCAGCACCATCTCGAGCGGGCCCGCGAAACCGGGACCGTGGCCGAACTCGGACTGAAAGAACGGGGCTACGGCCTTCTGACGCTGCATCGTCCGGCGAATGTCGACGATCCCACGGTCTTTGCTCCGATGATGGAAGCGATTTCTCGAATTTCAGAGTCCTTGCCGCTCGTTTTTCCCATTCACCCGCGGACCCGAGCGCCCTATGAGCGATGGTGCGCCGATCGCGGGTCGAGGCCGCCCGGAATCCGGGTGCAAGAGCCGCTCGGCTATCTGGAATTCATGCACTTGACCTCTTCGTCTAGCTTGGTTCTGACCGATTCGGGAGGCATTCAGGAGGAGACGACCGTCTTGGGCATTCCCTGCTTGACCCTGCGCGACAATACGGAGCGTCCCGTCACCGTCGATGAGGGCAGCAACATTCTCGTCGGGCGCGATCCCGAGGCCATCCTCTCGGCCGCGACCGAGACGCTTGCCGGCCGCGGGAAGAAAGGGAGCGTGCCCGAGGGATGGGACGGCCGCGCCGCAGAGCGCATCGCCGCCCATCTGCGTTCCTGCTGGGTGTAGCCCGGAGGCCCCCGACATTCGGGCGCTTGCCGAGATGGGCTGGAATGGGCAAGATGTTGAAATCGAGCCCGCGTCGGCGCGGGTGACGGAGAGGGAGACAGCCGATGACTTACGTGATTGCCGAGCCTTGTGTCGGGACGAAGGATACGGCCTGTGTCGCCGTATGTCCGGTGGAGTGCATTCACCCGACCAAGGATGAGCCGGATTTCGAGAAGGAAGAAATGCTCTATATCGATCCGGAAACGTGCATCGATTGTGGAGCTTGTGAGCCGGAGTGTCCGGTCGAAGCCATCTTCGAGGAAGACTACGTTCCGGACCAGTGGGCAAAGTTCACGCAGATCAACGCAGACTGGTTTCAAAATCGCTGATTTTCATCCTCCCGGGTGTTTTTCCGCCGCGAGGCTTCTGTCGCGGAGGCTCCTCGGGGCACCGACCGCGGTTCGGTGCTTCCGGAGGCGAGATGAGCAGCAGCCCGCTCGCTCATCGCGAGCCCTCGTCGAAGGTGCCGAGAGTCCGTCCGGGGAGGGGATCGTGTGATGAATCTTGCGCCCTGGGCTCAGTCCGACGAAACGAGCAGGGGCCGCAGGTATGCGGAGCCGGAACATCCCTATCGCAGGGCTTTCGCGCGTGATCGCGACCGCGTCATTCACTGCCGGGCCTTTCGTCGCCTCGAATACAAGACGCAGGTCTTCGTCAATCACGAAGGGGATCACTTCCGCACCCGATTGACCCACTCCATAGAAGTGGCGCAAATCGCCCGCACGGCGGCGCGTGCGCTCGAACTCAATGAAGATCTCGCCGAGACGCTCGCGCTTTGTCACGACCTCGGCCATACCCCCTTCGGGCATCTC
>JALUUK010000096.1 GCA_027021395.1 Acidobacteriota bacterium | reverse complement strand
GAGCGGCAAGGAGGCCTCCTTTGCCATCCGAGCGAGTTCTGCGGTACCCACCGTTCGCGTAAAGCCGACGACGCGATAGTTGCTCGGCCAAACTTCCAGTATCAGCCCCGTCCGATCGCCGATGGCGCGAAGATAGTCGTGCGGATGAGTGCGATTCGTGGTGCCGATCTCCCGCAATACGGCCCCCGAGCGCTCGAGTACGTCGGGAATGCGGAAAGAACCGCCGATTTCGACCAGTTGCCCTCGTGAGATGACGACTTCTTTGCCTCGGGCAAGGGTATTGACGGCGAGCAGGACCGCCGCCGCATTGTTGTTCACGACGAGCGCCCCGTAGCCGGGAAACATCACTTCCAGCAAAGAACGCAGCGAAGCGAGTCGCCGACCTCGTTTGCCGTTTTCCAGATCGAATTCCAGGTCGCTCGCCGCCTCCGCCGCCCCGGCCGCCGCCTGCGCGGCTTCCCCGGAGAGTAGTGCGCGTCCAAGGTTCGTATGGATGACGACCCCGGTCGCATTGACGACCCGACGGGGACTCACACGGGAAAGCTGCGAAAAGCGCTCGGCGACTCGCCCGGCCACTTCGCCCACAGAGGGAGCGCTCTGCCCTCGACGGACGCGCTGCCGGGCCGCCTCGATTTCCCGCCGAACCAACTCCGTTACGGCCCGCTGCGACCAAGCCGCGCGCGCATTCACGAGCGCAGGATGGGCCGACACTCGATCGACCGAGGGGATGGCACGACGGGGGTCCATGGGCACCTCGTTTTCCGCGATCACCGACCTTCCAGGATGCCGCTGCCGCGAAAAGCAATGACGTCGATTATCCGCGACCGGACGCGGACTTTCACCTTTAGGCCTCACCGCTCGCCATATGGAGCCCTGTTCAGCTGCGTTCGCATTCTTTTGTGATCCCCCAACGACAACGCGGCGACACCGGCGTGGTGGCGATTGCGTGTTTGCGGCGCAATTTTCTAGGAAGGAACGGTGAACGACTTTTCGGGGTCTCCACGCGAGACACCTTGGGGATACGACATGGCCGGCGCAAACTTCACTCCGGATGCCGAGGTAGCCAACGACCTGAATCGGCTGGAGAAATCGCTGCGCCGCCTGCGTACCGACTACGAGATGTTTCTCTCGGGGTCTAGGAAGTGGCCGCCAAACCAGCTCCGAGCGGAAATCGACGCCATCGTCCGGCATTACCTGAAACACACGCCCCGGCGCACCATCGATCGCTTTCGACTCAACACCCTAGTCCACCGCTATCAAACCATGTCCGAACTCTATCGCCGCAAGATGCGAACCATGGAAGAAGGACCCGGTCGTCGCGGAGCCATCGACCCCTCGAAACCACAAGTGCTGATGAAGGCTCGTGTGGTCCGAGGCAAGGCGACCGGCGACCAAGTGCGCGACCTTTATTACCAGTATCGCGAGGCGCGCAAGGCGCGGGGTCTCGACGTGGCGGGGCTGTCCTACACTCCTTTCGTCAAGAAGCTCGGCCGCACGCTCGCCCAAGCCCACGAGAAGATGGGCGGACGGGATATGGAGTTGCGCCTCGATACCGTCGGTGGCAAGGTTAGAATAGCGGTGCGACCAACCAACCGTTCTGCGGCCGAAGCGGACCGAGCCGAAGCAAACCGAGACGGGAGGCCCGAGCGATCGACGCTGAGTCGAGAGGTCGTCAGCACGCGGAATGGACGAAAATAGGCGCGCGAATTAGGCGTGCCGGAGACTCGACCCGCGAAAACCGCCGGGGACGCCGAGAGTTAGGAGCTACAGAGATGAAAACCTCCGCCGTGTCATCAACAACGCAACCTTTCTCCGCTCTGCGGCCCACGACCTTTTTCGGTGCCCGTCGCTCCGTCTTGCGCGGCTTCGTCGTGCTCCTCGCACTCGGCCTTCCCGCCGCCGGCCTCCACGCCGAAGCCGGCTGGTTCTCCAAGAAAAGCTCCAAGCGCGCGCTCTCCCCGGCGAGCTTCAAGCTCGAATCGGAGTTGATCGCTCAGATTCCCGACGTCCGAGCCGCTCTCACCTACGCGAAAGCCAACCCCAACGACTCCGACGCGTGGAGAACACTCGGCCATGTGCTCTCGGACAATGCAGGCGGCGACGACGCAACGAAAGCCTTCCACATCGCGACGCGAATCGATCCGCGCAGCCCTGATGCATGGTCGGATCTCGGCGCGTCTTTGCTGCGCCAGGGCGAAACCAAGAAGGCCATCAGCGCTTTGAAAGAAGCCGTCGAGATCGAACCTCTGCATGCTCGAGCCCACTACAACCTAGGACTGGCTCTACAGGCCCGTGGACGCTACGACAAAGCACTCGAAGCGCTCGAACGCGCGCTGCTGATCGACGAAGGACTAGGAGATCCGGTGACCAATCCGAGTTCCATCAACAACCCGGACATCGACATCATCCGCCTTCGCGTCTATCTCAAGACGGTCGGCGCCAGCCCCTCGGTCTACGTGCGCTAAGCGAATTCGTCGACGTCAACTCGACTCAACCGGATCCACCTTGAAGTCCTTCACCGAAGGTACTCTCGTGAAGGAATCAGCTCTCTCGTGAGAGTTCTCATCTAAGAACACGCGGTGGACCGCGCCACGTCCCGATCGATCAGCGCGAAAGCTCATCGAGCAAAGCCTCGACCATGCGCCAAAAGCGAGCCGTCGATTCGATGCTCACGCGTTCGTCCGGAGAGTGCGCCCCTCGGATCTCCGGCCCGAAAGAGATCATGTCCATTCCGGGAATTCGCTCGCCGATCAAACCGCATTCCAGACCTGCGTGGATGGCGGTCACTTCAGGTGGCTTGCCGAACACGCGTTCCGACACGGAACGCGCCTTGGCCAGCAACGGAGAGTCCATCTTCGGTTGCCATCCAGGATACGCATCGGTTTCCTGCGCGCTGACTCCGGCAAGTGCGGCGATCGCTTGGATGCGATCGAGCACATCGCGAATGGCAGCGGCGACCGATGAGCGCGAGCAGCAAATCAACTTGGCTTGGTCTCCATCGGTGACGACGACACCGAGACTCGTGGAGGTCTCGACCAATCCTTCGATGTCTTGGCTCATGGCCTGAACGCCGCTCGGCAGAGCTTGAATCAAGTGACAAAGCCGCTGCGAATCATCTTTCGTCCATGCATCGGCATCCGCCGCCCCCATCTCGCGCACCGTGACCTCGAGCCCTCCATCGGTTTTCTCGAACTCGGCCATCAACGCCTTGCGAGCCGACTCGACTCCCGTACGAAAGGCATCAGCTCCGCCGGAGCCGACCGAAACGACCGCACGCGACTCACGAGGGATCGCGTTGCGCATGCTTCCACCGTCGATGCTCACCAAAGCCCATTCCGTCGCGCTGCCGCCGCCGAGCACGAGGCGCGCCATGGCCTTGATGGCATTGAGACGATTCCTGTTGATGTCCAACCCGGAATGCCCGCCCTTTAGGCCGCGAACGGAGATTTCGAGCAAAGTCGATCCCGGCGCCGGGGCCTCACGTCGACCGGAGAAAACCAGCGCGCTATCGCAGCCACCAGCGCAGCCGATGAATAAAACTCCGTCTTCCTCGGAGTCGAGATTGAGCATGATGCGCCCGGTGATCATCGAAGCATCGAGATTCTGGGCGCCGGTGAGACCGGTTTCTTCATCGAGCGTGAAAAGCAATTCCAGCGGACCGTGTTCATCCAGTTCGGCCGCCGCCATCCCCGCGGCGACGCCGAGTCCGTTGTCCGCTCCGAGGGTGGTCCCGACAGCCGTCAGCCAATCGCCTTCACGAACGACGCACATCTCCCCCTTGGCTGCATCGTAGGGGCTATTCGAATGCCGCTCGCAGACCATGTCGAGATGTCCCTGAATGACCACCACGGGAGCGGATTCGCGGCCCGACGTTCCCGGCACACGCACGATGACGTTCCCCCGCTGGTCACGTACGGCCTC
>JALUUK010000095.1 GCA_027021395.1 Acidobacteriota bacterium | reverse complement strand
TGCTAACGGGCGAAGACCGCGAACTCGTCGAGCTTCTTCATGAACTCGAAGCAGCCATCGCATCGTCGCAGGGCGAAGTCTTCTTCGTCGACCTGCATACCTCTTCGGCGCACGGCCCCCCCTTCGTCACGGTCGGAGATACGCTGCGAAACCGGCGCTTTGCTTTCTACTTGGCGCTTCCGACCGTGCTCGGCCTCGAAGAGCAGATCGACGGCGCCCTGCTCGAGTATCTCAACAACCGAGGCGTGATCACCATGGCGGTCGAAGGCGGTAGCCACCTCGCCGAATCGTCCGTCGAAAATCATACGGCGGCGCTGTGGATGGCTTTGGCGAGCGCGGGAATGGTGGACCCGAAAAAGGTCCCCGACTGGGACGTGCTCGTCGCACGCTTGAACGACGCTCACAGAGGGATTCCTCCGGTCATCGAAGTTCGCTATCGACACGGCATCCGTCCGGACGAGCACTTCGAGATGGTGCCGGGCTTCACCAATTTCGATCGCATCCGGAAAAAGCAGGTGCTCGCAAAGAATCGCTCGGGAGAGATCATCGCCCGCGAAGACGGCCGGATCCTGCTGCCGCTTTATCAAGGCAAGGGCAACGACGGCTTTTTCGTTGCGCGTGCGGTTCGTCCTTTCTGGTTGCATCTTTCGACATGGCTCCGCCGCCTCGGCGCAGCGTCGTTCGTGCGTCGGCTTCCCGGAGTCCGGGTCCATCCAACGCGACCCGATACGCTCGTGGTCAATACGCGCATCGCGAAATTCTTCCCCTTGGAGATCTTCCACCTGCTCGGCTTTCGCAAGCTGCGGTGGAGCGGCGCTCATCTGATGGTGTCGAAACGACGCTTCGATATCGGCGGACCGATCAAGGATCTCTCCTTCGAACCCTCTGCGCAGGACCTAGGGTCGACCTGATCAACGAAGGCGCAGGCGCGCGCGAACCGGGAAGTGATCCGACGGATAGCGGCCGTCCCGGTGATCGCGAAGAATCGCTGCTCCCAAGACATCGAATCCGGAATCGACCAGGACGAAGTCGATCTTGGCGCGATGGCGTACGCCCTCGAAGTAGTGGAATGTTCCCACACCTTCGGCATGCGGAGCCGTCACGGCGAAGGCGCTCTTGTAACGCGGCTCACCGGAGTCGTCCGTCCTCCAAAGAGGAGCAAGAGCCGGATTCTTCATGTCGGCATTGAAGTCCCCCGTCAACACCACCGGGAGTTCTTCCTTGCGACGATCGATGTGCCGAAGGATCTGTTGGACGCTCTCGACGCGCGCAGCCTGCGATTGATGGTCGAGGTGAAAGTTGTAGACCAAGAACTCGCGACCAGTGTTCTTTTCGCGAAACCGCCCCCAAGTACAGATACGCGACAGGCGATTGCCGTAGGACGCCGAACCGGGAACGTCGGGTGTCGCGCTGAGCCAGAACGTCTGCTCGGCGACGACCTCGAAACGCGTACGATCGTAGAAGATCGGCGTGTACTCTCCCTTCGTTCCCCCAAGCCGCCCCTCTCCGATCCAGGCATGGTTTTCAAGCCCCGCATCGAGAGCCATCACTTGATCGTGCTGTGCTTCTTGAATACCGACGATATCGGGATAGTGGCCGCGCAGCAGATCCACCACCAAGGCGCGGCGGCGCTGCCAGCGGTTCGCACCGTCGTCCGCGCTCCCGTAACGAATGTTGAAGGTCATCACCTCCAGATCGATCGGAACGCGCGAGGGCGTGGGAAGATCGCCCACGACGATCGAGACGAGATCCTTGACTGTCGCGAGCACTTGCTGCCGTCGATCCGAACCGGCGACGAGCGCGCGATCTTCGCTCGCTCGAGATGCCGCCTGCCCGGCGACGGCGGACGATACGACCACCGCGATCAACAACAGCCAAGTCCGGGTCCGCGAGATCGTCATGACGCCTCTCCTTGCCATGGATTCCCGACGAACGCCTTCGACGACCGCAAAACCCGCCACGACCGACGAATGCATGCTCACGAAGAGCGCGAGAACTTGCGGTACTTGATGCGATGCGGTCCCTTCGCATCCGCTCCGAGACGCTTTTTCCGATCGACCACGTAGTCGCTGTATCCCCCGTCGTACCAAACGACCGAACTGTCCCCCTCGAACGCCAGAATATGAGTCGCCACACGATCGAGAAACCAGCGATCGTGGCTGATGACCAATACGCAGCCCGCGAAGTCGAGCAATCCGTCTTCGAGAGCGCGCAGCGTATCGACATCGAGGTCGTTGGTCGGCTCGTCGAGCAGCAGCACGTTGGCGCCTTGCTTGAGCATCATCGCCAGATGAACGCGATTGCGTTCACCGCCGGACAGCACGCGAACGCTCTTTTGCTGGTCTGAGCCTTTGAAGCCGAAGGACGAGACATAGGCGCGAGAATTGACCTTGCGGTGCCCGAGCTGAAAGACGTCTTCGCCGCCCGAGACGACTTCCCACACCGTTCGATCTTCCTCGAGCGCGGAACGAAGTTGCTCGACATAGGCGAGCTTGGCCGTTTGGCCGATGTTCAGAGAACCGTCGTCCGGCGACTCTTGCCCCGTGATCATGCGAAAAAGGGTCGTCTTTCCCGCTCCATTTGCGCCGACGAGGCCGACGATGGCCCCGGCCGGAACGCGAAAATCGAGGTTGTCGAAAAGAAGGCGATCTCCGAACCCCTTGGTCAGCCCCTCCGCCTCGATCACCACGTCGCCGAGGCGGGGACCGGGCGGAATGTAGATCTCCACCGTGCCCGCACGCTGATCGCTGTCATCTTCGAGCAAGGCCTCGTAGTTCTTCAGCCGCGCACGCGCTTTGAGTTGCCGATCCTTGGGAGTCATGCGGATCCACTGCAGCTCGCGCTGCAGTGTGCGTTTGCGGATCGTCGCTTGCTTCTCACTGCGCTCGAGTTGCTCTTGCTTTTGCTCGAGCCACGACGAGTAGTTGCCTTCCCAAGGCACGCCTTTGCCCCGATCGAGTTCGAGCACCCACTTCGTGACGTTGTCGAGAAAATAGCGATCGTGCGTGACGATGATCACGGTGCCGTCGTACTCGCGCAGAAAGACCTCGAGCCAGGCGACGGACTCGGCATCGAGATGGTTCGTCGGTTCGTCGAGCAAGAGAAGGTCGGGCTTTTGCAGCAAGAGGCGGCAAAGGGCGACGCGGCGGCGTTCGCCTCCCGACAGATGCGAAACCTCGGCATCCGGCGGCGGACAGCGCAGCGCGTCCATGGCCTGCTCGACGGCCTGGTCGAGTTCCCATCCGCCCGCCGCATCGATCTTGTCTTGTATCTCCGCCTGCTGGGCTAGCAGCCGATCCATTTCATCGGCTTCGAGCGGTTCGGCGAAACGATCGGAGACGGCGTTGAACTCATCGAGCAGGGCGCGAGTCGATGCGACGCCCTCTTCGACGACCTCACGGACGGTCTTGCCCGCTTCGAGTTGCGGGTCTTGAGGAAGATAGCCGCGCGTCACACCCTCGGCGGCGAAGCACTCGCCTTGGTACTCCTCGTCGAGTCCCGCCATGATCTTCAACAGCGTGCTCTTTCCCGAACCGTTGGCTCCGATCACGCCGATCTTCGCGCCATAGAAGAAGGAAAGCCAAATCCCTTTGAGAATCTCTTTCCCCGACCCGACGGTCTTCTTGAGATCCTTCATGACATAGATGAACTCAGGCATGAATCATCACTTTCTTCGCATTTTTGCTTTCGTGGTGAAATTCGCTTCTGTGGTGAAGAAACCCGCGGCCGAAAAGCCGCCCATGCCGGGCAGGATGTCCTTTTTCCCCGTGCGGCGCAAGCCTTCAGAGCCCTTGTCGGTGATAATCGCAGGGCCGATGGGAACGACGAGCAAAGTCGAATGCAAGAGCATTCTCACCCCGACGGGAGGGTTTCTCGCGGGATTCACGCATTCGCTCAATCCCTACCGAGGATGCACCTACGGACG
>JALUUK010000094.1 GCA_027021395.1 Acidobacteriota bacterium | reverse complement strand
CGGAATCGGGCACCTTCGAAGTCTTGATCACGCCGCACAGGCTTCGAGGCCTGCGGCCGGGCATGTTCGCCAAGGTTCAACTCACGCTTGACGAACACACCGACGTGACCACCGTCGAGAAGCGTTCTTTGGTCTACGACGACGAGCGGCCTTACCTCTTCATGGTCAACGACGTCGGGCGCGCCGTGAAGATCCCGGTTTCCCTCGGCTACCAGGGCGACGAGTCGATTGAGATCACATCGAAGCTGCCGGACCACGACTTCATCGTCGTCGTCGGCCAATCTGCGCTCAAGGATGGACACCGGATCGTTGCCGAAACGGAAGATGGGCGTCCCGTCACCTTTGCGGCGGAAGAAGAAGCCGAAATTCCTGCGACGTCCAAAGCAAGCACCGAAGAGGCCGAGGGAGAAGATCGGCCGGCCGACTCGGGACGTACCGAAGGAAGCTGAGAGTTTCTGAATGCCGCCGACCCCGCACGCTTCCGTCTTCGCGCTCGCCGTCAAACGCCCGGTGGGCATCTTGATGATCACGATCGCTTCTATGGTTTTTGGTATCTCGACCTATCAAAAACTGTCCGTCGATCTCATGCCCGACATCTCCTATCCTTCGTTGACCGTCAGGACCGAGTATCCGGGCTCGGCTCCGGAAGAAGTCGAAGAGAACATCACTCGCCCGATCGAGGAGGCGCTCGGCGTTGCTGCAGGTTTGACGCGACTGTCGAGCGTTTCCCGTGCCGGCCTCTCCGACGTCACCTTGGAATTCTCGTGGGATACCTCCATGTCCCAAGCATGGCAGGAGGTTTCCGAACGACTCGATGGAGTTTTCCTACCCGACGAAGCCGGCAAACCGCTGATTCTTCGATACGACCCCTCGCTCGACCCCGTCTTGATCCTAGCGCTCGCATCGAGGCGAGAGGAGGACCAGGGACCCGCAGGACTCAAGCGGCTGAGAACGCATGCGGAGCAAGAGATCAAGCGTTCGCTCGAACGGGTAGCGGGGGTCGCAGCCATCCGCGTGCTTGGAGGGCTCGAAGAACAGGTTTCCGTCGATCTCGACGAGAAAGCACTCCGGCGTACGGGCCTTTCGATCCAGCAGGTCATCGATCGGCTCGCCGCGGAAAACGTCAACATCGCCGGAGGAAATCTGGAAGAAGGCGATACTCGCTACATCGTTCGCACCTTGAACGAGTTTCTGTCCTTGGACGAGATGTCCGAACTGGTGCTCGCCACGGTCAATGATCGAGATATCCGCTTGAGAGATCTCGGAGTCGTCCGCTCCGGCTGGGCCGACAGAGAAGTCATCACACGACTCAACGGAGCAGAAGCCGTCGAGATCCAAGTCCAGAAAGAAGCGGATGCCAATATCGTGCACATGGCGGAGGCGGTTCGCGAGGCCGTCTTCGGTTCGGAAAAAAGTTCCCATCCCATTGTGTCGACGCTGCCGGATGAGTGGGAATTGGTCGTCGCTACCGACCGTAGCGTCTTTATCGATTCCTCCGTGCGTGAAGTGCGCAACACCGCGGTGATCGGCGGCCTGCTGGCCATTCTCGTCATCTATCTCTTCCTGCGCAGGCTTCCCGCCACGTTTGTCATCTCTGTAGCCATTCCCCTCTCGGTTGCCGTGACTTTCGCACCGATGGGTCTGGCGGGCATCTCGCTGAATATCATGAGCCTCGGTGGACTGGCATTGGGAATCGGCATGCTGGTCGATTCCGGCATCGTCGTCGTCGAGAGTATTTCGAGACGGCGCGAGCAAGGAGATACGCTCGCGCACGCCGTCGTCAACGGCACGTCGGAGGTCGGCACCGCCGTGGTGGCATCGACTCTTACGACGGTTGCCGTTTTCCTACCGATGGTTTTCGTCGAAGGCGTCGCGGGCCAAGTCTTCGGCGATCTCGCGCTCACGGTGGTCTTCGCCATGCTCGCGAGCCTGCTCGTCTCGCTCTTCGTCATCCCCGCCCTCTTCGCAGCCATCTCTCCCGCCGAGCAAGGTACGCAGCGGCTCGAAAGATCCTCTTGGCCCTTGCGCATTCGCCAAGCCGTCACCTACCGTTCCTTGGACCTTCCGGCAGGGCTGCCGACGCGGCTTTCCCTAGCGATACCCTTCCTGCTTCTCCTATGCCTCGGCCTGTCGCGCATCGCACCCGGACCGGCCAAGACCGCCTTGCTGCTGCCGGCAACGCTCGGCATCATCACTCTGCTCGGACAGTGCGCTCATCGCATCCGCAGCGCAGCAGGCGGCTTGCAGATCGTGGGTCACCTGCTTCGTCTCGTGCTGATCGACCCGGTCCTTCTGTTGTTGGAAAGCGCTTGGCTGACACTCGTTTGGGCTTTGATCATCGTCGGCGGCGTCGCCTCACTCACCGTGATCGCCGCTCTTTGGGTGCTCTACTTCCTGTTGGCGCCGCTTCGTTTTCTCAGCAGCCGCTGCCTCTCCCTGTTCGAGAAGAGCTATCCGGCATTCATCTCGCTCGCGCTGAGGCAGCGAGGCATCGTGCTGGTGTTGACCGTATTGGGCTTCGCCGGCATGTTCGCCGGATTCTCGCGGCTCGAGACATCGCTGATCCCTGAAGTGCATCAGGGAGAATTCGACTACGAACTCCAACTTCCCGTCGGAACGCCCATCGAAGAGACGCTAAGAGTCGTTTCCCCGCTCGAAGCCGCTGCGCAACGAGATGAGCGCGTCGGAGATGTGCTCCTGAGGGTCGGCGCGGATCCTGATGCCGACTCCGGCCCGGAAGAAGGAGAACATACCGCTCATCTCAATGTCCACATCGCACCGGACCCACCGATTACCTCCCTATCGGACCTCACCGCCAAGTTCACCGCCGCCATCACTGCTGCACATCGGGGAGGCCTCGTCGCCGTACGCGAGGAGGAGGTCATCGATACGCTGCGCCGAGATCTGGAAACGATTCCTGAACTCGAGGGGAAGATCGCTCGCCCGGTGATCCTCTCGTTCAAGACTCCCATCGAAGTGGAAATTCAAGGCTACGATCTCGGTCAGTTGCAGCGCCTCGGCCAACGCGCGCAAGCGGTGCTCAGCGAAGTCCCCTCTCTCACGGACGTCGAATCCTCGGCTCGCCCCGGATCCCCGGAAGTTCAGATCACCTACGACCGGGAAGCGCTGCTCCGGCAAGGACTGGACATCCGCAGGGTTGCGGAACTCGTGAGGTCCAAGGTTCAGGGATCGGCGGCGAGCGAGTTCCGCCGCGAGGCTCGCCGCCTCGACATCGTGGTCCGTCTGAAGGAGGCGGATCGATCATCGATTCGCAACCTCGGTAATCTGGTCGTCAATCCCGGATCACGAACCCCCATTCCTCTGTCTGCAGTCGCCGATATCACCGTCTCGGCGGGTCCGGCCGACATCCGAAGGGTCGGGCAGCGACGTGTGGCCGTCATTCAAGCCAACGTTCGCGGCGGGGCGCTCGGCCGAGCTTCGCGGGAGATCGAACGCGCACTCGATACTATCGAGTGGCCGGAAGGCACGAATTGGCGCCTCGCCGGACAGGCCAAGGAGATGGAGCGCAGCGGCCGCTCACTGTGGATCGCGCTCGGTCTCTCGGTTTTCCTGGTCTATGTCGTCATGGCCAGTCAGTTCGAATCCCTCGTCCATCCGCTGTTGATCATGGTCACCGTACCGCTCGCTCTGCTCGGGGTGGTGGGCATCTTGCACTGGATGTCCATTCCACTCTCGGTCGTCGTCTTTCTCGGGATGATCATGTTGGCAGGCATCGTGGTCAACAATGCCATCGTATTCGTGGACTATGTCAACACCCTGCGTCGCCGCGGCCTCGAGCTGGAGTCCGCGCTCATCGAGGCCGGGTCCGCTCGACTGCGCCCCATTCTGATGACCACCGCCACCACCGTGCTCGGTCTGCTTCCGATGGCGCTCGGCCTCGGAGACGGCGCGGAAATCCGAACGCC
>JALUUK010000093.1 GCA_027021395.1 Acidobacteriota bacterium | reverse complement strand
ACTCGGGATTGGGCTGCCAGGGAGCAGCCGACGATCTCAACCAGCGGCTCGATGACTCGATCAATGGTGTGGCCGGAACCGGCGAGGGAGCAGCCATGCTCTCCTTCGTCGGGCATGGCAGTTTCGCTCACTGGGGCAAATCATGCGCAATCTTTGAAGACAAGATGCCCGGAGTCCCCGACGATCTCGATGACATTCTGGAGAACACGCACCCGATGTTCACCGTGCATGCGAATTGCATCACGGGAAACTTCTCGGCGGACAACTCCGCAGGGAGAGATCCGGAATTCGACCAGTCCTACAGTTTCGTCGAAGACTGGATCTTGGCCCCGAGCAAAGGCTACATCGCCGGCTTGGCGCCGTCTTTTCTTACTTATACGTTCGAGCTAGACTCGATCATCGACACGGTCTACGAAGGTCTCTACGGAAAAGAGAAACTGCGCGTCGCCGGAGATCTCGATACCCGACTGCGTCTGTTTTTCGACAGCAAGAATGATCGCATCAATATCCGTTCTTTCATCCTCACTGGAGATCCCGCAACTCGCCTTATGATTCCCGCACCTGAAGCTCCGGATCTGATTTCGGTCGATCGCGCCGGATCGGGAGAACTCGTCAGCACATGGTCTAGCACACCTGCCGGACAGTACCGGCTCTACCGCTCGACCATACCGCGAGGCCCGTACACGATGATCTACGAAGGATCGGATACGACGTTCACCGATACCGGCCTCGAGAACTGTCGCGACTACTACTACTACACCGTCTCCGTCGATGCCGATGGTTTCGAAAGCGCGTGGTCTAATTTCAACGAGACCTGTCGCGACGAGCCCCCCGGGGCTGATTGCCGTACCCAATCGCCCGAAAATCCCAACCCGCCGCCTGCTCCGACCGTAACCGCCGTCGTGGATCTCGAGCAGGGAGGCAAACTTCGAGTGGATTGGCAAAAGCCGTCGGGTCCGGAGGCGAATCAGATTCTCTACTATCGCGTGAGCTGGGATACGGAACCCGGCGGTGGTACCAACGGCTACGATTTCGAGAGGGTCGTCGGGGCAAGAAACTCCTCTACGGTGCTTGGCGGATTGACGGACGGGACGACGTACTATGTGGCCGTGCGATCTGAGCATTGCAGCCAGATTGGAGCGTTTTCGAACGAGATGTCGGGGATCCCGCGTCTGGTACGCGGTCAGAATCCGCCGGCGGTGATCGGGGATCTCATGGTGTATCGCATTGCCGACACCTCTTCCGACAGCAGCGCCGAATTGAGACTCACCTGGTCGGCTCCCGGCGAAAGTGTCTGGGGCACGGATACATCGGTCGCTCGATATGAAATCTATGGATCTCAGAGCGCGCCTTCGTTCCCTCTCGACGCATCTACGCTATTGACCGATCAGCTCGGCCCCTTGGATACGGAGTGGATCCACCTGAATCAAGGAGCGCCCGACGGCCTGCCTTGGTTCTACGTGATCGTCGCGGTCGACCAAGAAGAACTGCGATCCGCGGCTGGATCCGGTCTTCCGAATGGCATTGACGATCTTACGCTAAGAGAAATCAACGGGGAAACGGAGATCGAGTTCCGCTGGTCACAGGTTCGCGATTCGCTCGAGGGGCCACCCGTGATCATCGAGTACTACGACCTCTACGGGCGCGCATCGGTGCTGCCTCGAACAGCCGTAGCGCCCGGAAACCTCGTTCAGGGGGGCATTCCCGACTCGACTCAGCCGAGCACGACGCAGCCCGTGCCGAGCGGTACTCTCTTCACTTACCAACTCATCGCCGTAGGACCGCACGGAGACGAATCGGTTTGGTAGAAAGCCCCACTCAGGACTCCGGCAGATTGCCGTAAGAGCGAATCGCCAGCAAGACACGATAGTTCGCGCCGACATGCACGTAGGCGGCCTGAATCTCTCGGCCCTGGGTGCGGTACTCCCGCTCAGCCACGTCGCTGAGGTAGAGCTGTCCGAGCACCTTCTCGGCCGCAATCAAGAATTGCTCGCTCTTGGAGAACCCCGGAACCCGACAGGATTCGAGATCAGCGGCGAGCCGCTCATACGTTGTCGCTGCGACCTGCTCTTCAGGCCCTTCGTAGAAAACGAACACGATCTCCGGGAAATGGTATTCCGCCACCCGCGCATCCTTGCCGGCCAGCGTCCGTGTGCTTCGCCAGGCAAGATAGCCGGGCACAGAATCCGCCGTTGGCTCGCCCTTCAGCGAATCGAAGTCCGTTTCCGCCAGATGGACGATCTCGGTGAGTTCATCGCAGAAGGAAGATCCGGTTCGATTCTGCGCAGAATGAGACGAGGCTCCCGCAGAGCGATAAGCGGAACAGCCGGTCAAGAGCAGTGCGCCGAGGATTCCGGCCACATGCAATGCATTTGATTTTCTAGGATACATTGTCGAGCATGCTCCCTTGGTCACGAGTTTCCACCCTTCTGATCATTCGCTCGTTCTTGCTCATTCATTGAACCCCCTTTTTGCCTTCTTTTCAACTCGCGCAAGCGCTTGCGGGCGCGGTCTCGATCGGACCAGCTCTCCGGACGCAAGTCGGCCACTTTCATGAACTCTTGCCAAGCCTCGATCGCCTCGGAGACCCTGCCGGCATCTTCGAGCGCCCGGGCGCGGTTGTGGAGAACATCCGTGTCGCGCGGGCTGATTTCGAGAGCCCGAGCAAGAGATGCGAGCGCCTCTTCGGGGCGACCGAGCTCCAGATACATGCCCGCTAGGTTGTTCAGGCTCTCGAGACTGTTGGGTTCGAGTTCCAGCGATTGCTCGAATGACTTGAGAGCGCGCCCGAACTTGCCTTCGGCGGCCAAGGACATTCCGATTCCACGGTGAGATGCTGCATCCTCTTCTCCGGCGCATTCCATCGCTCGGCGATAGCGGGTTCTTGCTTCTCGGTTTCTTCCTTCTTGCTGATGTTCCCATCCGCGTAGCCGCTCGATGCGCGGCACACAGGTCGCGATGGCCTCGAGATCCTTGCGTACGGGCTCGGCTGTCATGGCGGCTCCGAAGAGCCACATGACACCGAGCCCCCCGATCAACGCCGTGGCGACGGCGTAGCGCGGCGGCCCCTTCTTCATGCGATCGATCCATCCGCCGATCGTAGCGGCGAGCACTCCTGCAGGAAAGGCAACCACCAGCAAGTGATATCCGGCCAAGGCCGAAACACCTGCACCGAATGCAAAGCCCAACACCAAAGGCGGCACCCACCACCGCTCTAGGATCTTGGGATGAGTGATCAGAGCGAGCGCAGCACCGACCAAGGCGGGCAAGAGGAGCAGCGCTCGCGGAATCCGAGCCAGCGCCTCCGGACCGATGACCAGTGCGTAACCTGCGAGCATGCCGCTGCTAGAAGCCACTGCGAAAGATGCCGAAGTGATGAAGGGGTGCGACCAAGCCGGCAGATGCTTGCACCAACGGATCGGCAACAGCGCGCCCCCGACCGCCGCCAAGCATAAGGCAACCGGAGTTCCCAGAGCGAGCAACAAGGCTGCCGCGATACCGAACCATATGACTCGCCATTCTTCGCGCTGCTCACGCCCCCCGACCTCGCACGACAGACTCAAGGGAAGAACGAGCATCGAAATACCGAAGATGGCCAAAGCTGCGGCCATCGGGGCCAACAACTCGAAGGGCAGAGTCGAAAGATTGATGCGGTCTGGCGAGTGAATCGCCTCGGCGACTTTTCTTCCCGCAACGACCATCAGCATGGGGAACACCGTCAATCCCATCATTTGCGGGATCCGGATCTTGCCCCGGACAAAAGATTCCTCCGGGTGCCAACGCTCAAGCCATCGCCAAATCGCGATCAAGAGCAGCAGCAAAGGGATCAGCCAGAGGATGGCGAGACTATCGGGCGAGGTCTCCGTATCGGGACGGTGGAGCACACCCCTTGCAAAGAGAAACTCCTGACGCGTAATCGGCGGATTCAACCAGCGCGAGAT
>JALUUK010000092.1 GCA_027021395.1 Acidobacteriota bacterium | reverse complement strand
CCGCCGGCAAAGTCTTGGGGCGGGCGGCGGTCCACAGTGCGCGGGCGAGACCGGGGTTCACGGGTAACGTTTGAACCGGCCGAAGTCCGGCTTGCGTTTTTCGAGAAACGCCTGCTTGCCTTCTTTGGCTTCGTCCGAGAGGTAGAAGAGCAGGGTCGCGTCGCCGGCGAGCTGCTGCAGCCCTGCTTGCCCATCGCAATCGGCATTGAGCGAGGCTTTGAGCAGCCGCAGCGCCATCGGCGAGTGCTGAAGGATCTCTCGGCACCAACGCAGCGTCTCCGCCTCGAGTTCGGCGAGCGGAACGACATGGTTGACCAGCCCCATCTGCAAAGCCTGTTCAGCGTCGTATTGCCGGCAGAGAAACCAGATTTCCCGGGCCTTCTTCTGTCCCACGACCCGTGCAAGGTAGGAGGAACCGTACCCGCCGTCGAAGGATCCGACCTTCGGCCCCGTTTGACCGAAACGAGCGTTGTCGGCAGCGATCGTCAGATCGCAGACGAGGTGCAACACGTGACCGCCGCCGATGGCATATCCGGCCACCATGGCGATGACGGGCTTGGGAAGCAGGCGGATTCGGCGTTGAAGCTCGAGCACGTTCAAGCGCGGGACGCCGTCGCCGCCGACGTAGCCTCCTTCACCGCGCACGCTTTGATCTCCGCCCGAGCAAAAGGCCAAGTCGCCTTCGCCGGTGAGAATCACGACGCCGATGCGTTCGTCATCGCGGCAGAGGTCGAAGGCGGCAATGAGTTCGTGAACGGTTTGCGGTCTGAAGGCGTTGCGTACGGCAGGACGGTTGATGGTGATCTTGGCGATTTCGCCGGAGGTTTCGAAGCGGATGTCCTCGAAGTCGACATCGGCGACGGGGATCCAGCCGGGGGTTTTCGTGGGGGATGTCATGGTGCGCTCTCCTTGGATTCATCGTGCCCGCTCGTCGTCTCGGACAGGAGCGCGGCTACGGATTCCGGGTTCTCGAGCAGCAGATTGTGCCCGCACCCCGCGACGGTCACCAGCTTTCCATGGGGGGATCGCGACGCCAGCAGACGAGAGGGCAAGACGAAGCCCTCGTCGGCTTCGCCGACGAGGACCCGCAGCGGAAAGGTCCATTCCGCCACGCGCTCGCTGAAATCGGGCATCTGTGCCGGCGAGAGCTTTTCCAAGCAGAGCGCAAGCGCGTGGGCATCGTGCGCGAGGCGGATTCGGCGCTGCTCATCGAGGATCTCTCGGCCGAGCGCGTGCTGACTTTGGAAAAGGGGGAGCGCCTCCCAAGCCTCGACGAAGGCGGCGAGGCCCCCGTCGCGGAGCGCCCGGGCGCGCGCTCGGTCCGCGATGCGCCGGGCGCGGCGCGCCTTGGGTGAGGCGAGGCCGGGGCGGGTGCCGATCAGCGTCAAGGAGCGGATATCGGCCGGTCCGCGCTCTTCTACCGCACAGATTCCCAACGCGAGACGGCCTCCGAGCGAGTATCCGGCCAAGTCCACGGGACCGTCGCAAAGCGCGCGGATGGCCCGATGGAGGCGCGCGCTGACGGAGGTGAAATCATCATCTACGAAGATGGGGGAGTCTCGGTGATGGCCGGGAACTTCGAGCGCGATGATCCGCCGCCCGTTCTCCAAAGCAGCCACGACGCGACGCCATGATGCGCTCGAACCCAAGAAACCATGCAAGAGGATCAGCGCGGGACCGTCGCCGACGCCGCTGAAGCAGTGATAGGCGACGTCTTCGATCCGTCCGTCTTTTCGCTCTTTGTTCATTCCACGAGCTTTGCGTTTCGTGTGCGTTCGAAGATCTCTTCGCGGATCTCGCGCGAAAGCGAAGGATCGACCACGATCTCGAGCAAGGTGGCGCCGGGCCGTTTGGGAAAGTCGCGCAGAACTTCGAAGATGTCTTCATCCGAGAGCGCACGGAAGAAACGCAGGCCGAAGGTCTTCGCGGCGGCGGCGAAGTCGATCTTTTCCGGAGCGAGGAAGAAGTCTTCGAAGACGGCGCGTCCTTGTCGGCCTCGTTCGGCGAGCTGTTTCGCAGCGGGAAGCATCTCGAAGATTCGGCCGCCGCCGTTGTTGATCACCGCGATCAACAGGGGCGCTTTCACCCGCGCTGCGAGCGCGAGAGCGCCGAGGTCGTGCACGAGGCTGAGGTCGCCGAGCATCAGGATCGTCTCGTTCGCGGCATCCGCGGCGTATCCCGCTGCGCCGGCGACGAGGCCGTCGATTCCTGCGGCCCCGCGCTGGCAGATCACCGTTCGCGGTCCGCGAAGATCTACGCCGTACCAATCGATCTCTCGGATGGGGAGCGAATTTCCCGCGATCCATGTCGCTTCCGAAGGCGCCCCGGCAAGCATGGCTTGCACGGCTCGCGCTTCGGTCAGACGGGGAGCAGCACGCAAGACGGCATCGAGGATTTGCATCGCCCGTCGATCGGCGCCGAGCCACAGGGAAAGCCACGCGGCGGATGCATCACGAAGAGCTCGCGGGGATGCCGACGAGAACTCCTCGAGCAGAACGGGGATGAACTCTTCGATCGGCGCGGCGAGAATACGGGCCGGTCCATCGAAGGGATCGACGGCCTGAAAAGGATGGATGACGAAACGCTCGATCGGCGGGCCGGTCGTCGACGAGTCTTCGAGCAGCGCGCGATAGGCGCTAGAGATCGGCGGCCGGCCGATCTGCAGGATCACTTCCGGGCGATTTTCCCGCATGAAGTCGGGGTGGCTCAGCAGGGTTTCGAAGCAGGCGATGCGCGGCGAGCGGGACGCGCCGTCAGCGTGTCGCCATTGACTCGTACCTTCGGCAAGCAGCGGGTAGCCGAGGCTCTCGCAAAGCTCGCGCGCGGCCGCGGCATGTTGCTGCGCGATCGCTCGCTGGGGGCCGGCGACCACCAAGCCTCGTGTGGATCTCTCCACGCTTTCGACCATCGCCCGCAGGATCTCGCGATCGATGGGGCGAGGTGCGCGAGCGCTCCGGCACGCATCTTCGACCGTGGGGATCGCCTCGGTTTCGTGGAAGCGTGCCGCCGGCTCGAGCGGTTTTCGAAAGGCGGCGTTCAGATGAACCGGGCCGGGCGGGTAAGACAGGGCGGAACGGCAGGCCTCTTGCGTCTTTTCTCGCGCGCTAGGGAATGAACTTTCGTTCGCTTCCGCGACGCCGAGATCGAAAAACGCTTTGACGTGCTTGCCGTAGAGCTTCTGCTGATCGATGGTTTGATGACTCTGGCGGTCGTGCTCCTCTGGAGGTCGATCGGCGGAAAGCACGATCAAGGGATGGTGGTCGTAGAACGCTTCGATCACGGCCGGCAGGTAGTGAGCCGGGGCCGATCCCGAGGTGCAGATCAGAAGGACGGGAGCATCGAGGCGTCGCACGCGCCCGAGAGCAAAAAAACCGGCGGCCCGCTCATCGGTGATGACGTGCTTCGGCCACCGGGGGAAGTGCTCGAGCGCCAGAATCAAGGGTGTGGATCGCGATCCGGGGGAGACGACGACCTCGCGCACGCCGCCTTGGTGAAGCACTTCGAGCACGCTGCGTGCACGCGCTTGCTGGAGTGCGCCGAAGTCCATGATCGTTCAGCGATTCCGAAGGGCCGTCAACATCGCTCTCTGCTTCGAAGAGACCTCGCGGTCTTCGTGCTCGGGATCGGAGTCGGCGACGATGCCTGCGCCGGCGAAAATCCATGCGGTCGGACCTTTGATCAGTGCGGAACGCAGCCCGACCGAGAAGTCACCTTCACCGATGCCGTTGAACCAGCCCACCGGTGCGGCATACCAGCCTCGGGGCAGATCTTCGTGCTCGCGAATCCATGTCATCGCGTGATCTCGCGGCACACCGCCGACGGCTGGAGTCGGATGAATGGCGCGCAGCACCTCGACGACATGGAAGGGACGACGAAGTCGGCCGCGAATGGGCGTGCGCAGGTGCAGCAGATGCCGGAGTGCGCGCACCTGTGGTTCATCGGG
>JALUUK010000091.1 GCA_027021395.1 Acidobacteriota bacterium | reverse complement strand
GCGGCCAAGCTCGCCGGGAGATCGCCGAGATCTTCCCGACGTTCCACGATCAGCACGAAATCGTTGGTTTCGGCGAGCAAGTTCTGGCTGAATTCCTGGGAAAGCGCTGCGAGTTCCTCGTTGATCTCGCGAAGGCGCGTCTTGTCCTTCTCTTCGAGCCCGACGCCGCTGCGAACGAAGGCCTTGTGGGTCTCGCTGAGCAGCCGTTCTTGATCGGCGTCGAGATCGAGAGCCTCGCGCTGCTCGTAGACGGCATCGACTCGCGCGAAGAGATCCGCGCTGAGCATGATGTCGTCGCTGTGGGAGGAAAGCTTCGGCGAAATCTCCTTGGCGATCTTGCGAATCTCTTCGTCGGAGTGGGCGCCGTTGATCGGAAAGAACACCGAGGCCACGCGGCGGAGCAGCGCTCCGCTGCGTTCGAGCGCTTCGATCGTATTGTCGAAAGTCGGTGCCTGATCGTTCTCGATGATGGCTTGAACTTCGGCCTTGTGCCTATCCATCGCCTCGCGAAATGCCGGAAGGTAGTGCTCGTGGCGGATTTCGTGAAAGGGCGGGACGCCGAAAGGCGTCTCCCAGGCGGCCAGCAGCGGGTTGGCGGGGCGGGCATCCGCGCCCGCGTCGCCCTCGGATTCGGCTCCGCAGCCGACGACCAGGAAAAGGCAAAGAAAAAGCAGGACGGCGAGCATTTCGCCGGAAGTGATCTCGATCGTGCTCATCGTTTTCCTCTTCGTCGCTCGCGGGATCTTCCAGCCCGGCTCATCCGATCGGATCCCGGAACGTCGCGCCGCGTGCAAGACAGACGCAGATCCTACGCCGAATGACCGGTCCGAGACCAGCATGATCTCCGGCGCGGTGCGCAGATCGCGCGCTCCGGCCTCGTACGCCGGCTTGATCTCGATCCATGTCGGGTCGGCAATCGGCGGGGTATGCTCCGAAGGCAGGCACGTTCAGGCCATGAAAGTTTCAGGCCACGAAAAGGCCACCAAAAGGATGGATCGGCGACGATGGATCACTTGACGATTGCGGGCAGAAAGCTCGACTCCCGGCTTTTTCTCGGCAGCGGCAAATTCGCTTCGCTCGACGTCATGGGCGAGGCAATTCGCGCATCCGGGACCGAGATGGTCACGGTGGCGCTTCGGCGGGTCGACGTCGATCACGGCTCGGACGCGATGCTCGCCTCCGCGGCCCAGCCGAACGTGCACTTGCTTCCCAACACCTCGGGGGCTCGGGGGGCCGACGAAGCCGTGCTCGCCGCCGAACTCGCCCGTGAGGCCCTAGGAACCGAGTGGGTGAAGCTCGAGATTCATCCCGATCCGCGATACTTGCTGCCCGATCCGATCGAGACGCTCGATGCAACGCGCGAACTGGTACGACGCGGCTTCGTCGTCTTGCCCTACTGCGGAGCGGATCCCGTGCTTTGCAAGCAACTCGAAGAAGCCGGCGCGGCGACGGTGATGCCGCTGGCCTCTCCGATTGGATGCAATCGCGGCCTCGAAATGCGGCCGATGCTCGAGATCATCATCGAGCAGGCGGAAGTGCCGGTGGTGATCGACGCCGGACTCGGAGCGCCCTCGCATGCCGCCGCGGCGATGGAAGCCGGCGCGGATGCTGTCTTGGTCAATACGGCCGTAGCCGTCGCGCACGACCCGGTCGCCATGGCGCAGGCCTTTCGCGAAGCCGTCACGGCCGGTCGCCGCGGGTTTCGCGCCGGACTCGCCTCGACCTCCGATCGAGCCCGGGCGTCGAGCCCGCTGACGGCTTTCCTCGATGAATGAAGGGAATGGAAGAGCGCACGACCTCATGAACTTTTCGGTCCTTTGCAAGGAACGAGAATGGAACGATCTTGCCGCGGTGATCGAGGCCAAGAGCGCCGACGACGTTCGTCGCGCCCTGCGCTGCAAGACGCGGCGCAGTCTCGACGACTTCGCCGCCCTGGTCTCACCTGCCGCCGCTCCCTTTCTCGAAGAGATGGCGCAGGAGAGCGCCAAGATCACCACCGCTCGTTTCGGCAAGACGATTCAGCTCTACATTCCGATCTATCTCTCGAATCTCTGCCACAACATCTGCAGCTACTGCGGCTACCGGCAAGACAACGCCATCGAGCGCAAGGTTCTCGATCAGGACGAGATGGCGGCGGAATTCGAGGCGGTGCGGAAGATGGGCTTTGCGCACGTTCTGCTGGTCACCGGCGAAGCGGGAAAGATCGTCGGTGTGGACTATCTGGCGGAAGCGGTCGAGCTTGCGGGCAAGTACTTTTCGCATGTTTCGCTCGAAGTGCAACCGTTGGGGATCGATGACTATCGCCGTCTTCGGCAGCTCGGATTGCTCGGCGTCTACGTCTACCAGGAGACCTATCGCCGCGAGCGATACGGCGCGTATCACCTCAAGGGCCGGAAGCGAAACTTCGCTTGGCGTCTCGACACCCCGGATCGTCTCGGAGCTGCCGGCATTCACGAAATCGGCTTGGGCTTCTTGCTGGGGCTCGAAGATTGGCGCCGAGAAGCGGTGATGCTCGCCCGGCACTTGCGTCATCTCGAAAGACGCTACTGGCGCACGCGCTTTTCGATTTCATTTCCTCGACTGCGCGCCGCGCTCGGTGCATTTCAGGCGGGACATCTCGTCGGCGACAGGGACTTCGTGCAAGCGATCACCGCTTTCCGCCTCTTCGACGAGAACGTCGGACTCTCGCTTTCGACCCGAGAGAGCGCCGCTTTTCGCGATCGCGTGTTGCCTCTAGGGATCACGCAAGTCAGTGCCGGTTCGCGCACCGAACCTGGAGCCTATTCCGTGGCCGAGCCCGCCCTGCCGCAGTTCTCCATTCACGATCTTCGAGATCCGCAAGAGGTCGCGGCGGCGATCTCCCGCCTCGGCTTCGATCCCGTGTGGAGGAACTGGCAGCCCGCGCTCGCCGATCGGCCCGCCTCGGCGCCGCCGCCTCGGCAGAGGGCAAGGCCCGTCCTCTAGGGAGGACAAGGCCGGCCGGCCGCTTGCCGCAGCGCCGGAGTGGTTCTGGCTAACCATCAGAAAAATAACGACCTGAACTTTTTCGGCGCCTGCCGTCCTGCTGGCACTGCGGTTGCAATATGCTGGGGCAGGGACGGCCTGGAGGCCACGATGCGCAATCCACGAACGATGATCTCTTCGACTCTCGCCGCCTTGGTCGTGACGACCGGGCTCTTTCTCACACCTTCGCCGGCACGGGCGGATGGGGCCTCTCTAGCGCTGTCTTTCGAGCGAAGCGCTGGTCTCGGCCACGCCGGGGTATCCATCGGCTTGGGAGGCTACGATCACTCGGGGTACTTGAGGGTCGATTTCGGTCCTCACCGGCGCTATCGCCCCCACGGCTACGTTCGTCCGCACTATCGTGGACCGCACGGCGTCTACCGCGAGGACTTGCACTACGGCTCCTACGATCGCGGATACGCTCGTCGCCACGACCGCTACGAGTACGACAAGAAGCACTACAAGAAGCGCTACAAGAAGCACCACAAGAAGCGTAGGTACGACCGCGACCGCCGCCGCCACGACTGACGAAGCGCCCCGGCTCCGTGGGCCTCGAGGGGAAGATCCTCATGGCCATCGCGGGGTCGGGGACTTAATCCTTGGAAGGTCGGCGGCCATCCCCGCTTCGGGGACGGCCCGAGGACCGCTCGAGCGGTCCGAGACCTTCTAGGGAGTCGTGGTCGTTGAAGCGAAGTTCGGATAATCCGGGGTCCCGGAGGGCTCGTTCGGCGGCCCGAGCCGACGGTCGGGGTGGCCGGCCGGTTTCGCGCGCGACCAGAGCGTTCGCATTCCTTTCGACTCTTTCGATTCTCTTCGGATTCGTTCCACTCAGCGAGGCGATCGTTCCCCCGCTCGATCCTGCGACTCCGCTGCCCTCCACGGCGGCCGATGAGATTCGCGACGATCGCGCGGGAGCGTTCCGGCCGATCTATCCGCTGACCGGGGCCGTCACTCGCA
>JALUUK010000090.1 GCA_027021395.1 Acidobacteriota bacterium | reverse complement strand
CTCACACTCTGGGCAAATCAGCCCTTCCGGCCCCTGGTCCATCCGTCGCAATGCTTCCATCAGGGATCCGCAGTCACGGCACTTGAATTCGTAGATCGGCATGACTCTCCTCCGAAGCATCGTAGCCCGGCGACACGTCGCTGCGACGCCGGATCAAGAGGGGATGAGTGTACCGCGTCTTTCTCCCACCGGCCGCTGCCCGAGGTACTTCGTAGCCTCCTTGACGCACATCGGCTTGGAGAAGTAGTACCCCTGTCCGCCGTGACAACCCAAGGTTCCGAGATGCGTGGCTTGATACTCACTTTCGATCCCAACGACCACGATCTCTTTCCCCGACCGATTTCCGAGAGAGACCACGGCTTCGATCGTCGCGCGATGATCGAGGCCTCTGCGCATCTCGTCGAGAAGCGAACGATCCAATTTCACGACTTCGACCGGAAGATGTTGAAGGCTCGTGATCGCCGAAGAACCCGCCGTCAAACCGTCGAGCACGACTCCGACTCCCAGAGCGCTGAGACGGGAGATGACGCGTTCGCCGTAGCCATCCGACATCCCCAGCAGATCCTCACGGATCTCGAGATGCAAAGCCTCCGGCGGAGCCCCGGTTTCGTGCAGGATCTCGCGTATCGCAGGAACCAAGTCGGGCTGGATCGCCTCGTGGGTGGAAAGGTTCACGCTGATGGCCACTTTCGACTTCGCATCCCCGAACAGCGGACCCCATTCGATCACTTGCCGGCAGGCCTCGCGAATGACCCACCTCCCCAGCGGCACGACGAGCCCCGTCTGCGCCGCGATTTCCATGAAGTCCGCCGGCGTATGCAACGTTCCGTCCCCACCCCGCCAGCGCACCAACGCTTCGAAAGCGAGCAGTTGACCGCCGCCGAGCGAGACGACGGGCTGATAGAGCAGTTCGAGTTCGTTGCGCACGACGGCCTCGCGAAGGTTCCGCTCGCGCTCGAGATGGCTCCATGCCTTGCGATGCTCGGCCTCGCGAAAAATCCTCGCAACCGACAGTCGCTCCGCTCGAGCAGCGAGCATTGCGTGGTACGCCTCCTGAAGAATGTCGCGAGTCTCAATCGAAGCCGGCGTTCCCATGGTGATCCCCATGCGACAGGTCACATAGAGCCCACGGCCTCCTACCTCGACACGGCAGTGCAGACTTTCCTGCACCCTTTCGGAAACCCGCAGTGCGTCGCCTTCTCCCGAGATCCCTTCCAAGAGCAGCAGAAAGTTTCCGCTTTCCAACGGACAAACCGCATCCTGAGGGCGCAGACACGTTCGAAGACGTGATGTGAGCCGGTCGAGAAGTATCTGTACTCCAGCTTCGTCGAGTGCTTCGAGATAGCTCGCGTAGCGCTCGATTCCAATGTGAATCACCGCAAACTGCTGCGTGCTCTGCCGGCGCACTCGAGCGAGTTCCTGCCCCACTTGATCGGCAAAAGCTTGACGGCTCCGGATGGGAGCACGGGTATCCGGTACGCCGAAGCCGAGGTACGCACCACTCGTACCCTCACGAGCTTCGATCCGTCTCACCTCGATGAATGCAAGGTCTTCATCGTCACCCATCGACCGAGACCAATACTCTATAGCGATACGCGCACCGGATGCATGCCGGCCTAGGGTGGAATGCGAACCGGAACACCGCTCGGCCGACGCTTCCTCATAGATCCAGTCGACAGAAGAGCTTTCGTCTTCGCTCGTTGCGCAAGCGAACAAGTCGCTAAGAGATAGGCACGTCATCTCTTCTCGCGCGTAGCCGAAGAGTTCCGCCGCCGCAGGGTTCGCATAGAGAATCCGGCCGGCATCACCGACTTGAAGCATGGCCCGCGCCGCCGATTCGAGCATCGAAAAAGCCCAGCCTTCCGTGAGCATTCCTGCAACAGATGAGTCCGATTCCGCAGCGGATTCGATGCAGCGCATCGATCCCCCGACCACCAGCCGATTGCCCCCGTGACCGTGCGAGCTTTGCACGTGAATCGCCACCTTCGCGTCTTTTCCACCCCGACGCTTGATCTTGAATTCAATGGCCGGCTTCGGACGGCTCCCCCTGCCAAGCGCTTCGAACTCCTCCTGCACGCGAGCCCGATCGTCCGATGAGATCGCAGCGAGCAACCGGGAGATCGGAATTTCGCAAGGTTCATCCGGCAGGCCGAGCACCTCGGCAGCCTTGCCCGAAAGGCGCACATGGTCGAGCGCCGTATCCCAATACCAAAGACCAATCTCGCAACCGCGTTCGAGCACCTCGAGTCTCCGCGCCGTGCTCTCGTAGCGCATCGCAGCCCGACCGTGCGCAAGGCTCCATGCGACGGCGGCTTCTAGCCCTCGAGTATCGATCTCGCTTCGCAGAAGAAACGTGCCGCCGCCTCCCGATACACGGCTCTCGCGTTGCAAATCCCGGCCGTCGTCGCCGAGTGGAATGAAGCTCGTCGCCGCCCCCGCTTCTTCAATCGCCACGACGATCTCCCGCAGGGCGGTACGACCGAGCGCCGAATCGGCGATGCAGACCTCGAATTCTTCTTCCGAGAGTCGCTCGATGGCCGCCCGAGAGGAGTCGGCCCAAGACAGGTCGAAGCTCTGTGAAGGACTTTGAGCAAGTTGATCAACAATACGGCAAAACACGGACCGATCCGGTCCCACTACCATCACGCTGTTCCGAGCACCCACGACCTCGCTCCCAATCACCCCGATGCAGCCGATGATCGACCTCGACACGATCGCCCCCACCTCCCGATCCATGGCCTGCGGGGCAGCAAAAGCTAGGTTTCCCGCGGGGTCTTTGTAAAGCCGACTCGGCATGGACTTCGACGGGCTGGCCCGCATCGAATCCGAGCGAACTCTCGCGAAAGAAACTTTTTTTCGTCATGCCCGCCGCAAAATCACCGAACCTGCAGAATAACCGGCGCCGAACGCACAAAGCAGCCCTAGAGCACCACTGGCGAGATCGTCGCGGTGGCGGTGAAATGCGATGATCGATCCCGCCGAACTCGTATTGGCGAATTCCCTAAGTACGTTCGGCACGCGCTCGGGCGCGAATCCCTCACCGAGGACCTTGCTCGCAATCGCCACGTTCATGTGAATATTGGCTTGATGCAACCAGATGCGCTCGAGTCGATCCGCAGGAATCTGAAGCTCTTCCAAGTGCTCTCGAATCAACTCAGCAACCAGCGGCACGACCTCCTTGAAGACCCGCCGACCCCGTTGCTTGAACAGTCGACCCGAAGTACTCGTTTCAGCCCCGAGGTGGGTACGATTGAGAAAACCGAAGTTGTTCCTGATGTTGTTGGAAAAGATCGTTCGTGCCTTTGTTCCAAGGATTGCGAAACCCCGCGGCGACGAGCACCGTTCTTCGGACTCCAACAACACAGCCGTTGCAACATCGCCGAAGATGAAATGACTGTCGCGATCGCGAAAATCCAGGTGCCCCGTGCAGATCTCGGGACTGACGACCAAGGCCGAGTGGATCTCTCCCGCAGCGATCATGCCTGAGGCGATCCGTATGCCGAAGACGGCGGACGAGCATGCAACATTCACATCGAATGCGAAACCGCTCATGCCGAGCGCCTGCTGAACTTCGATCGCTATGGCCGGGTAAGCGCGCTGCATATTGGAGCAAGCAACGATGACGCAATCGATCTGCTCTGAATTTTTCCCCGCGTCGGCTAGGGCGCCCCGCGCAGCCTCGACCGCCATCTCTGCCAAAATAGACAGTTCCTCATCAGGGCGTTCGCGTAGGCGCGGCATCATCCTTCGCGGATCCAAGATCCCCTCGCGATCCACCACATAGCGGTTCTCGATCCCGGAGGCCTTGATGATGAAATCGATAGACGACTCCGCTAGCGCCTCGAGGACTCCTCGCGAGATCTCCTCCGCATGAGTCCGGTTGTAGCGCGCGACATACTCGTTGAACGAGGAAACGAGTTCCTCGTTGGAGATCGCGTAGGGGGGAATATGGAGGCCCGTACCACTGATGATCGCT
>JALUUK010000089.1 GCA_027021395.1 Acidobacteriota bacterium | reverse complement strand
GGACAGAACACGCCGCTTTCTGGAGACGGTCGCCGGCCGAAATCGCCTCGCGCTGCTTGGGGAAATCACCGAGCAACTCACCGAGATCGTCGATCGTCGTGAGGGGATACACGAGGCGGAGGTGACTTCCGCCGTTGCACTCGATTCAGGTGTGCGCGATCGCCTGATTCAGGCTCTAGAGAAGAAGACCGGCGGCAAGGTCCGCCTGGTCGAAAAGATGGACTCCCGCTTGATGGGGGGATTGGTCGTTCGGCTCGGTTCGGAGGTCTTCGACGGAAGCCTCGAGACCCGGCTGACCCGGCTGCGGGCCGACATGCTCGCTTCAGAGGGTGCCGGACCGGCCGGTTGAGGATCGAAGGAGGGTCCTTTCTCGCAGAGATCGGGCCGTTCGGACCATTGGATGTTGTGCTTCACCATGGCAAAACCAGATGCCGCAAAGTGCGGCTACCGGAGCTGAATCGATGAGCTTCAACATAGATGAGATCACAGGAATCCTAAAGCAGCAGATCGAAGGCTACGAGCAGACGATCGATATCGCCGAGGTTGGAACCGTCGTCTCCGTCGGCGACGGTATCGCCCGCGTCTACGGGCTCGAGAAGGTGGCCTATCTCGAACTGCTCTCCCTGCCGCACGACGTCTACGGCATCGCTCTCAACCTCGAAGAAGATTCGGTGGGAGTGGTCTTGCTCGGAGAAGTTTCGAAGATCAAGGAAGGCGACACGGTCAAGCGCACCCGCCGCATCATCGAAGTCCCGGTGGGTGACGCCATGCTCGGGCGCGTGGTCGATTCCCTCGGTCGCGCCATCGACGGGAAGGGGCCGATCGACACCAGCGAGGCCAATCCCGTCGAGCGCATCGCTCCCGGCGTGGTGTATCGCCAGCCGGTCAACGAGCCGCTGCAGACCGGAATCAAGGCCATCGACGCGATGATCCCCATCGGACGCGGTCAGCGCGAGCTGATCATCGGCGACCGGCAGACCGGAAAGACGGCGATCGCCATCGATACGATCATCAATCAGAAGGGCAAAGACGTCATCTGCATCTATGTGGCCGTGGGTCAGAAGCAGTCGACCATCGCCCAGGTGGTCAAGACGCTCGAGGAGAACGGCGCGCTTTCTTATACGGTGATCGTGGCCGCGGCCGCCGCGGAGCCGGCGACGATGCAGTACCTCGCGCCCTTCTCGGGCTGCGCCATCGGCGAGCACTTCCGCGACAAGGGGCAGCACGTTCTTTGCATCTACGACGATCTTTCCAAGCACGCCGCGGCCTACCGCGAGATCTCGCTGTTGCTGCGAAGGCCTCCGGGACGCGAAGCCTTCCCCGGAGACGTCTTCTTCCTGCATTCCCGCTTGCTCGAGCGCGCCGCCAAGATGCGCGAGTCCTACGTGATCGTCAAAGAGGGCGCCGCGGACGATGTGACGACGGGAGTCGACGGCGAGGTCTACCACGGAGTTCCGGGACACGAAGCCGCCGAGGCCAAGATCAAGGAACTCGGTGGCGGTCACGAGATGAGAGTTCTTCCCGGTACGGGAGGCTCGCTGACCGCCCTGCCGGTGATCGAGACCCAAGCGGGCGACATCTCGACCTACATCCCGACCAATGTCATCTCGATCACCGACGGCCAGATCTTCCTCGAAACCGATCTCTTCCACTCCGGTATTCGTCCGGCGATCAACGCCGGTCTGTCGGTCAGCCGTGTGGGTGGAAACGCACAGATCGGCGCCATGAGAAAGGTGGCCGGAACGCTTCGCCTCGAGCTGGCCCAGTTCCGAGAGTTGCAGGCATTTGCGCAGTTCGGCTCCGACCTCGACAAATCGACACAGGCTCAGCTCAATCGCGGTCATCGGCTGCAAGAGCTGCTCAAACAGCCGCAATACACCCCGCTCGAGGTGGAGAGCCAAGTCTTCATCATCTTTGCGGGAACGCACGGATATCTCGACTCGATTCCGGTAGAGAAGATCGGAGATTTCGAACGCAAGCTGACGGAGTTCATTCAAGGGTCGCACCCTCAGATACTCGAGACGCTGCGTGCGGAAAAGAAGCTCAGTGACGAGCTAGCGGAACAAATCAAGGCTGCGATCGGTGATTTCAGCGAGCGCTTCAAGGCAACCCTGGAGGGTTAGGCGGTGGCGAACACCCGCGATCTGAAGCGGCGCATCCGCTCGGTCAAGAACACATCCCAGCTGACCCGAGCCATGAAGATGGTCTCGGCGGCGAAGCTTCGACGTGCTCAGGACGCAATGATGCATGCGCGCCCCTTCGCCGACGCGATGATGAGGGTTCTAGACGATGTCGGGCGACTCGTCAGCCAGGACGTTCATCCCCTGCTCGATGTGCGCGAGGTCAAGACGATCGACCTCGTTGCGATCACCGGCGACAAGGGGCTTTGCGGCGCTTTCAATGCCGGGATCCTTCGTGCTACGGATGGGATGGTCGCCGGTCGGAAGAGAAAGGGCGCAGACGTCAACCTCGTTCTGATGGGACGCAAGGGCGTCGAATACTATCGCCGTCGACCGCAGTATTCCGTGATCGAGTCTCGGCAGGAGTTCTTTCGGGATATCCAATACACCCTAGCCCAAGAGATCGCCGACATCTTGATCAATCGCTTCGTCGCCGGCGAGTCGGACGCGGTCTACCTGTCCTTCAACGCCTTCAAATCGACGATGAGCCAAACCCCCGTCATCAGCCAGCTTCTGCCGTTGAGGGGACTCGTCGAAAAGGATGAGCAGGTCGCTCGCGAGGCGCAGACCGAATACATCTACGAGCCCGATGCCAAGGCGCTGATGGCTCAGATCCTGCCGCGATACGTCGGCTTTCAGATTTATCGTGCGCTGCTCGAATCCGCCGCGTCGGAGCATGCGGCGCGGATGACGGCGATGGACAGCGCGACACGCAATGCGCGGGAGATGATCGACAAGTTGACCTTGGCGATGAACCGCGCTCGACAGGCGGCGATCACGACGGAGATCATCGAGGTCGTCAGCGGAGCCGCGGCACTCTAGCCGCATGGTGGTAAAGCATGGGCACCGGGTGCGGCTAGCGCACAGGTGCTTTGAAAAGAGAACTTTCTCTAGCGAAAATCGGCACGCAGCACGTGTCTGGAGAACGAAGATGGAAGGCAAGATCGTTCAGGTCATCGGAGCCGTCGTAGACGTCGAGTTTCCCGAGGGGCATCTGCCCGAGATCTACAACGCGATTCACATCAAAGACGATGGTCAAGACACCGGTATCCCGGTGGATGTCACGCTCGAGGCTCAGCAGCATCTCGGTGAGAACCGCGTGCGTTGTGTGTCGCTCGAAACCACCGATGGGTTGGTGCGCGGCATGCCGGCCAAGGATCTCGGCGCGCCGATCTCCGTTCCGGTCGGCAAGCAGACTCTCGGACGCGTGCTGAACGTGCTCGGTCGCCCGGTGGACGAACTCGGTCCGGTGAACTCGGAAGCGAGTTGGCCGATTCATCGTGAGCCGCCGCCTTTCGAAGAGCAGTCGACGGAAGTCGAAATGTTCGAGACGGGAATCAAAGTCATCGACTTGCTCGAGCCCTACATGAAGGGCGGCAAGACCGGCCTCTTCGGTGGTGCCGGCGTGGGCAAGACGGTGTTGATCATGGAACTGATCCACAACGTGGCCATGAAGCACGGTGGATACTCGGTCTTCACCGGCGTCGGAGAACGCACGCGTGAGGGCAACGATCTTTGGCTCGAAATGCAGGAAGGCGGCGTGATCAAGGCCGGCGATCCCGAAAAGTCCAAGGCGGCACTGATCTACGGGCAGATGACCGAGCCTCCCGGCGCCCGCCTTCGTGTGGGGTTGACCGGTTTGACGGTGGCCGAATACTTCCGCGACCAAGAAGGTCAGGACGTGCTGCTCTTCGTCGACAATATCTTCCGCTTCACCCAGGCCGGTTCGGAAGTGTCGGCACTGCTCGGGCGCATGCCCTCAGCGGTGGGATATCAGCCGAACCTGGCAACGGAAAT
>JALUUK010000088.1 GCA_027021395.1 Acidobacteriota bacterium | reverse complement strand
ATCGTCAAGCCGATGGAGGCTCCGGCCACACCGGGCAGAAGGCGATAGGTCGGTTCGAGCGTCTGATCATCGAAATCAAAAGCGGCATTCAGTGCCCGAGAGTTCCGGTAGGCCCAGGTCTTGAGCGCCTGATGATGGGTCGTGGCGATCACCAACGCACCTCGGGCCACCAACTCTTCCAGCACGGCCATACCCAAGGCTGCGCCCTCCGAAGGATCGGTGCCGGTGCCGATTTCATCGATCAGCATCACATCTCCGGCACGCGCCGTTCGAATCATCTGCCCGAGATTTCTTGCATGGCTGGAGAAAGTCGACAGGCTGTTTTCGATCGACTGCTCGTCGCCGATATCAGCCGACATACCGTGCATGCGCGGCAAACGCGCATATTCCGCCGGCACGGGCAGGCCGGCATGTGCCATGAGGATCACGAGACCGAGAGTCTTGAGAGCAACGGTCTTCCCACCCGCATTCGGTCCTGAAATGACCAGGGCGCGAACATCCCGATCGATATCGATATCAAGCGGTACGAGTCGCTGCGCCCCCTGCGAGAGCGATTCTTCCAGCAACGGATGACGTGCCCGCTGAAGTTGTATTCCGGCACCTTCGACCAAGTCCGGCGCACACGCATCAACACTGTCCGCCCACTCCGCGATGGCCGTCAATCGGTCGAGATCTCCGAGCACATGAGCGGTCTCCTCCATGTCCTCCTTCACCGAACGCAGAACTTCGCTGTAGTGACTGAGAATGCGCTCAACCTCTCGGTCTTCTGCGTTTCGCAGGCCGACGATACGATTGTTGATCTCGACGGTCTCGATCGGTTCCACGAAAAGTGTTTTCTCTGTAGAAGACGCTCCGTGTACGATCCCATGCAAGCGACGCGGCGTGTCCGTGCGCACGGGCAGCACGTATCGGTCGTTGCGCATGGTAATGTAGTCGTCTCGAAGAACCGGATCCGTCCAATCGGCTCGCACGAGATCATGCAGCGTCTTCTCGAGTCCCTCCCGCTGCTGTCGAATCTCGTGGCGGATGCGCATCAGTTCCGGGCTCGCATGATCCTCGAGGTGCCCGCCGGCCGATATCTTGCCGTCGATCTCGGCGATGATCGCTTCCATCTCGGGTAGACGCGCCCACTCTTCGCCGAGGACGGGCATGACGTCCGTATCGAGCTTTCGCAAAGCGGCAGCGACCGAGCGTGCGGTCAACAGCAATTCCAACGCTTGGTAGATCTCCGCTCCGCTCAAACAACGCCCCGAGATCCCGAGCGATCGCAACATCGGCGTCGGATCATCCATCGCAGCGATCGGGAGTCGCCCATCCTCCGCGAGCAGTCGCCGCATCTGCTGAGCACGTTCCTGTGCGCGATCCACCTCCGCTCGCGAGGTACGAGGCACGACGTCCTTCATGCCCGCTGCACCCATGGGTGTCCGGACGAAACGCGCGATCAACGCCTGCACGCCGCTCCATTCCAGCCGTTCGAGGCTCTGCTCGGAAACGGGGCACGTCGTTGCTGCTGAATTCATCGTCTCTTCTCGCTTCCGAAGCTTTCGCGACGCATCACTTGCTCTGACGCGAAACTGCGATGATGTAGGAAGCACCCGACACGACCACTGCAACGGCACAAGTCATCACCGAAAGGCTGAGCAACCAAGCCGGGACCCCGCTCGTCACGTTGGCCATCAAATGAAGACCGGCCGTGATCATGATGATGGCCGCCGCCCATTTGCCGATGCGATTCGGCGCAACGGAGCGTTCGCCCTGTGCGAGCACCATCGCAACGAAGGCCACGACGATCACCACATCGCGCAAAATCACCAAGAGCGCCAGCCATGGCGGGATATGAACGGCCAGGAAGAAGTCGGGAAAGGTGCGGGGATGATCCGGCGTCGCCAAGATGACATAAGCGATCAGCATCAGCATCTTGTCGGCCGCCGGGTCGAGAATCGCGCCTAGCCGCGTCTGTTGCCCTAGCCTCCGTGCCGCGAATCCGTCCAAGCCGTCGGTGATCACTGCGAGCACGAAAACCACGAAGGCCGTTCCGACGAGACCCGTCAACAGCGCATAGGCGACGGCCGGAGCGGCAGCCAACCGCAGAAAGGTCAATTGATTGGCCACCGTGAGTTGGCGGACCGCGCCCTCGAATCGCCCCATCTGAGCATTCTACACCCTGCCGACGCTCGTCTTCCCCGCCGCCTTGGACGATCCCGGGACTCGGGCGTCGTGGGCGATGGGAGGGCGAGCCTGGTGAGTGCCATCCGGGAGCCGAGCCGCGTCGTCGTCGGCATCGCCGGATCAAACCCGCGTCCGAACCTTCGAATGGCGCGCCTCTTTCGCCAAGAGACCGCTTCACGCGGAAGCGCGGAAGTCGAGCACCTTGCCCACCGGAGACTCTCCGCGAGATGGATCGAAAACGGCTATCGTCGAGGCGTGAACCGCCGCTTGGGCGATGGGGGCCCATTCCTCGTTCTCGTCGGCTGCTTCGGCTCATGTGCTCGAGCACGATCGTGTCGTGGTGGCGGGTGCGAGCGCGTCGGACGGCGCTCGTCCGCGGCCGCGCCTTGCCGGCGGGGGCCCGACGCCGGAGATTTCAGCCGTCGTTGCGACCCCGCTGAGGCCAAAGTGCGGAATCTCGAAAGTCTCGGCTTTCGGGTAGGCGGTCGTCTCAGACGGCACCGCGCGGGATTCCATGCTCTCCTCAGGGGCTGACGACCCTCGCGCCGGCTTGGGGGACTTCTTCCCGCGCAGGCACTAATGTTCTCTGCGGAGACTCCCGTCGTTGCCCGGGGAGGGGGTCGGCCTGTTTTGCCTGCCGGGTGGTATGGACGGACGTGACCCAGCAACTTCCAGGCTCAGTCACCAGCCAGATCATCTTCCAACTCGATGATCTCTTGAAGTTCATGGTGGACAAGAAGGCGTCAGACCTTCATCTCAAGCCGATGCGCCCACCGCTCGTGCGACTCAACGGCAAGTTGATTCCACTAAAGACCGACCCCATCAAGCCGGAAGACCTCGACACGCTTCTGCGCGGCATCCTCTCGCCCCGGCAGCAGGGAGTACTCGACGAGGCTCTCTGCACCGAATTCGGATACTCCGTGCCGGGAGTTTCGCGCTTTCGCGGCACGGTGTTCTACCAGAGAGGCACTCTCGCGGCCGTCTTCCGGCGTGTCCCTTTCGTCTTTCCCTCTCTCGACGATTGGGGTCTGCCTGAGATACTCAAGGAACTCGCCGATCTCAAGCAGGGATTGGTCATCCTCACCGGACCGACGGGTTCCGGTAAATCGTCGACCTTGGCGGCCATCCTCAAAGAGATTCTCGAACATCGCTTGATTCATCTCGTCACCATTGAAGACCCGATCGAATTCTTGCTCAAGGATGCGAAAGGCGCGGTCACTCAGCGAGAGGTCGGCTCGGATACGACCTCTTTTGCCGACGCATTGCGCAACTCTCTCAGACAGGATCCCGACGTCATCATGGTCGGTGAGAATCGTGATCTCGCGACCATGTCGACCACGCTCACGGCAGCCGAAACCGGCCACTTGGTGCTGACCACCTTGCACACCAATTCCGCAGCGCAAACCATCGACCGCATCATCGATATGTTTCCCGCCGACCAGCACAAGCAAGTACGGCAACAGCTCTCGCTGGTTCTCAAGGCGGTCATCTCCATGAACCTCGTAGAGAGAAAAGACGGAAAAGGGCTCGTTGCAGCCGTAGAGATCCTTCGAGAATCCCCCCGCATCAGCAAGCTGATCAAAGAGGGCGCCATCTCCGAGATCGAGGAGGAGATCGAAAAGTCCGTTTCCTACTTCTCCATGCAATCCCGAAACCAGTCTCTCGCCGCACTCGTGATCAACAAAACCATCGATCGCAAGGTGGCGATGGAAAACTCGCTCAATCCCGGCGAACTCGACCTGATGCTGCGCAAGTTCTTCTATGGTGCGAAAGCAGCGTCCGTCGTTCCCGGCGAAGAGGTCGATATGGC
>JALUUK010000087.1 GCA_027021395.1 Acidobacteriota bacterium | reverse complement strand
AGTCGCGGCAGGAGTCGGCGCAGCGGGCGTCGAGGCGGCCGGCGTTTCCTCGCTCGGTACGACCAAGCATGAATCGCCGGGGCTTTCCTGGAACTCGGCGAAAGCGAGGTCGATGCGTTGGTCCAACTCCTCCGGCACCGCCGGTCCACTGCGACCGGGAGGATTTCCTTTGGGAAGCGCGGCTGCAGGAGGGGTGAGATCACCGATACTCGCACTCCCGGAGCTTGCTTCGGGGCTCGCTTCTCCGATGCAGCCCTCGATCACGGAGAGCAGCATGTCGTCCTGCTCGGGGCGCGCGAGGCACATCGTGGCCCCCGTATCGAGAGCACGTCGCTGATCGGCCGGATTTCTAAGGTGGTAGGAGGCCACGACGATCACTGGGCTGCGGTTGGGATGGGCTCGAGATTTGATCAGCGGGATCAGCGCCAATCCGTCAATGCCGCAGATGGCGGGTTCGAGGATGACGATCGGAGGCAGGCCCTCGGCGATGGCCGCCTGCAAGCTTGCACGATCGGCCACGCCGTCGACGGCATAGCCCGCCCGCTCGAGCATTCCTTTCGTCTCGAGCAGCCGACCTTCTTCAAAATCAATCAGGAGTATTCGCCTGTCCACGCGCCCGGTTCCCGATCCCCAAGATCACAGAAAACATTAGGTTCCCGCGTTTCCTGCTTACAAGGCCCGAAACGACGCACGAAGTGTTTCGAGCAAAATCGGATGAATTCGGGCGCTCTGGACATCCGGAAAGTTCCTAGGATGAACGTCGGCCGGTGCTCTTGATCTCGGTCGAGTCTCGTCGCTTTGCCTTGGCGGTGCTGGTAGGCTGCTTGGCGAATGCTCCGGGTCAAGCGAGGAGGTCGAGCCGGTGAAAACACCGACGAAGACGCTGCTGAACGCTCCCGTTCCCGTGCTGGCGGTGAGCGGATGGAGCGGTTCGGGGAAAACGACTTTGCTCGAAGCCGTCATCCCCGCGCTCGTTCAGCGTGGCTTGGCCGTGGCCTTGCTCAAACACGATGCGCACGGGCTCGATGTCGATCGCGAGGGCAAGGATTCCGACCGCTTGTTTCGCGCGGGAGCCGACGTCGTCGTCGATGGGCCGGGCGAGTCTTTTACGCGTCGACGGCCGTCGAAGGAATGGATTCAGACGCGCAGCGCATGGTGGCAGCTCGCGCCGCACCACGACGTCTTGTTGGTGGAGGGACGCAAGCACTCGCCCTTCCCCAAGATCTGGCTCTCGACGCCGGACAAGCCGACGCCTCCCGACGACGTGGTTTCGATCATTGGTGAACTGGCTTGGACGGATGATCGCCCTGCGCGTTTTCTCGAACTTTTCGATTCTTGGATCCGCAGTGCGTGGCTCGATCGAGAGATTTGGGGTGGCGTTCTCACCGGTGGAGCAAGCCGAAGGATGGGGTGCGACAAAGCATCGCTGATCTATCGCGGCAAACCCTTTGCACGACATGTCACGGATGCTTTGCTGACGATATGTAAGGACCGTCGTCGCATTCTGGCGCTCGGTGCGGCGGTCGAGGGGTGTCGTACGATTCACGATCCACCCGGGGTGCGCGGCCCGCTCGCCGGCATGCTCGGTGCGCTGCGCTGGCATCCGAGTGCGGCGTGGTTGGTGAGCGCATGCGATCAGCCGTTGGTGAGCGAAAACGCGCTCCGCTGGCTGCTCGATCAGCGCGCTCCCGGCCGTTGGGTGATCATGCCGCGCGCTCGGGACGGTCGGATGATGCCCATGCCGGCGGTCTACGAGCCGCAGGCTGCCGTTCTTGCCGAGGACCTGCTCGAGGCCGGACGTCTCGCCCCGCGCGAGATGGCTTCTCATCCGAAGGTTTACTCGCCCACTCCACCGGCCGAGCTTCTTTCGGCTTGGGCGAATATCAATACTCCGGAAGACCTCGAGGCCTTGAAGCGACGGGGCGATGCGATTTCGCAACGAGCGTCTCGCATTTCGGGATATGATGGAGGCGATGATGACTCTCGATGAAGCGCGGGAAATGCTTCGGGCCGCTGCGCGAACCTTGCCTCCTCGCACCTGTCGTTTGTCGGAGGCGCACGGTTTGGTGTTGGCGGCTCCGGCTCGGGCGGATGTGGACATGCCGACGGCGGATCTGTCGGCGATGGACGGCTACGCTTTCGCGTGGACGGACGACGTCTTGGAAAAGGCGCTGCCGGTTTCGATCGAATGCGCGGCCGGTGTTCCGCCTTTGAAACTTCCGGAAGGCAGTGCGGCGAGGATCTTTACCGGAGCCGCGGTTCCCATCGGGGCCGATACCGTCGTACCGCAGGAAGATGCCCAGCCGGACGGGCGCGGCGGCGTTCGATTCAACGCCGCGAGCGCGGGTCGTCATATCCGTCGTCGCGCGGAGGTCTTCGCCGAAGGCGATCCCCTGCTCGAAGCAGGAGAGCGAATCAACGCCGATCGCGCCGCCCTACTGGCGGGGGCGGGGGCGGTGGATCTCGAGATCTATCCACGGCCTCGCATCGCGGTGATGTTGACGGGATCCGAACTCGTCGCTCCCGAGCAGAAGCCGCAGCCCGGACAAACTCGCAATACGAACGGCTCGCTTTTCGCGGCACTCGCCTGCGAAGCGGGGGTCGAGGTCACGGGGCTAAGACAGGTCGGCGACGATGAAGACGACTTGCGCAAGACGTTGGTGGAATCCTTGGAATCGTCCGATCTCGTCGTAAGTTCCGGCGGAGTATCGGTCGGCGACTACGACTTGCTTCCGCAAGTGATCTCGGCCATCGGCGGAGAGATCCTCTTTCACAAGATCCGCGTCAAGCCGGGCAAGCCGACGCTTTTCGCGCGCGTCGGCGAGAAGTGGCTAGCGAGCCTGCCGGGCAACCCGCTCGCTTGCACCATGGGCTGGAGAATGTTCGTTCGTCCTCTGATCGAAGCTCTTGCCGGAGACGATCGAGCCTTTTTCGAAGACCCGATGTCGGCAGAGATTTCCGAGGAATGTCGGAATCGCGGAGACCGGCGCGTGCTTCAGCCGGCCACGGTGTCTCATGAATCCTCGGGAGCGCGTATCGCGGCGATTCGTTGGAAGGGGTCGCATGACCTGCTTTCCATCTCTCGCGCCGACGCATTGCTGGATCTCGCACCGGGCGCTTGTTATGCATCCGGAGACCGAGCGCCCTATTTCCCTCTCGACTGGGCTCGGCGTCGGCTGCTTCGTCCCGAGCGTGCAAGGCTCGCGTCGAAAGAGAGCGCAAGATGAGTGATCTTTCGCACCTCGATTCGGAAGGCGTTCCACGCATGGTGGATGTGGGAGGAAAGGACGGCACTCAGCGACGCGCGGTGGCGCGCGGCGTATTGGTCGTCGGCGAAGAGATCATTCGCGCGGTGCGCGACCGACGCACGCCGAAGGGCAACGTGATCGAAACCGCCCGCCTCGCCGGCGTGATGGCCGCCAAGCGAACGGCGGACTTGATTCCTCTTTGCCACAACTTGCCGTTGACGCATGTCGCCGTCGATTTCGACGTCGAGGACGATCGTATCGTGACCACGGCTTCGGCTGCGACGAAGGCCGGGACCGGTGTGGAGATGGAGGCTCTGACGGCTTGCAGCGTCGCTCTGTTGACTCTCTACGACATGCTCAAGGCGCTTTCGAAGGCGATGGAGATCGGCAGCGTGCGCCTCATCCACAAAAGCGGCGGCAAGAGCGGCGACTACGACGCCGCGTGAATTCAGCCGCAGGCTCGAGTCACTCCGGATCGTTCATGATTTCCCGGCGTGTGCTCTCCGAGAGGACCGCTTGAGCGCGGTGGGAGGGGTGATCGATCACGAGGCGTACGACCGTGCCGTCTTTTTTCAAAAGAGCACGTTGCTCGTCGTCGAGCGACCAGCGGATGTACTGAACGGACGAGATGCGATCTTTGCCGATTTGGGAGAGGTCGAAGGTTGCGAGGATCGGGTCCGTATCGCCGATGACCAGCTTGAGATGGTTTTCGATGCCGAGCAGTTTGACCAATTCGACCGCTCGTTCCTGCTCGCTCTG
>JALUUK010000086.1 GCA_027021395.1 Acidobacteriota bacterium | reverse complement strand
CTCTACCTCATCGTCGTGCTCGCGCTCGGAACCCTGGCCATGCGGCGCACGCGCACGGCCATGGACTTTTTCGCCGCCGGTCGAAAACTCGGGGTCGTCTTCGTCGGGCTCGCCGCCATGTCTTCCGCCTTCAGCGGCTTCGTCTTTCTTGCGGGACCCGGCCTGACCTACGATATCGGCGTCGGATCCTTGATGATCTTCGTTCCCGCGGGCATCACCTCCGCCCTGCTCTGCTGGACGGTTGCCAAGCGGCTGCGCCTGATCTCTCAGCTGCGCTCGGTCGTAACGATTCCCGGCGCGCTGGGTTGCCGCTTCGACAGCCGCAGCGTGCTGGGGCTGTCTTCCGTCGCCGTCCTCTGCGGATCGGTCGCCTACCTCGCTTTGCAAGTCACCGCGCTCGGCATCGTTTTCGAGTCGTTGTTCTCGACGCGGGAAGCGCTCGGTGCGTGGAGCATGCCTTTGATGATGATGGTCGGGCTGTCGGTCATCGTCGTCTATTCGGCTGCCGGCGGCGTCCTTGCCGGAGTCTATACGGACGTCTTCCAAGGCGTGCTGATGATGGCCGCTTCCGTGGCGGTATTCGTCTATTCGCTCAGTGCCGCCGGCGGTGCGAAAGCGGCCATGGCCTCGATCGCCGACTCCCCTGCGTTCGGGGAAGCTTTTCTCGATCCGATCGGCAAGATCGATGTCTTGGGCGCTTTCGGATTCTTCTTCGTCTTCTCCGTCGGGACGCTCGGCCAACCGCACGTCGTGCATAAGTTTTTCATGCTTGCGGATCTGCGACGCCTCAAACACATGCCGCTGGTCATCGGGATCAGCCAAGCCGCCTGTTTGATGATGTGGCTCGGCATCGGCCTCGCCGTGCCGGCGCTCGTCGCGCAGGGCCGACTAGCGCCGCTCGATCGTCCCGACCTCGCGACCCCGCGTTTTCTGCTCGAGTTCACGCCCGACATCCTGTCGGCCGTCGTCTTCACCGCGGTCGTTGCCGCGATCATGTCGACTTCGGATTCGATTCTCAACATCGCCGCGGCCGCCGTCGTACGCGATTTGCCTCGCAGTATCGGCCGATCGATAGACGACGAAGTGTATTGGGGGCGCGTCGCGACCTGCGCCGTCGCCGCGACGACGCTGATGCTCGCGCTCGCCTACGGCGACTTGATGGCGCTCTTGGGAACCTTCGCCTTCGGTGTTTTCGCGGCCTGTCTCGCACCGTCTTTGGCCATCGGTCTCAATTGGAAGCGGGTCGGCAGCAGAGCAGCGACCGCCTCGATCGCCACGGGACTGCTGCTGAGCCTAGGGCTCGAGTTTCTGGCGAGACAGAACGTCCTACCGAGCCTTCCCGGATCGCCGCTTCTTTCCGCCGCCGTTCCATCGGCCGCTGCGCTTGCGGCTTCCACCTTGGTTCTGGTGGTCGTCACCTTGTCGAGCGTGCCCGAACGAGAGTTGGCCGAGGACATCTCCGCAGCACTCGAAGCCTGATTCGTCGAGGTTTCGGACAAGATGGCAAGCGCCTTCGGTCACGAATTCGGCCAAATTCGGAATTCGTGACGCAGCCCCCCAAGTCGCGCGGACAAAGGGCTCAGCTCAAATCGTTTGATTCCCGGAAGATGAGCAGAACGCACCCGAGTGGCACGCACCTCGCAATACCGGTCGACAACACCACAACGGCTCCGGGAACGTCGGCCTCCCCTCCACCCGCCGACCGCTCCGGGTCCCATACAAAAGGTAAGCGCACACTCTCCAACACAACCCCAACCCACCCAGCCAGCGAACCCCGGAATCTCTCCGGGGTTCGCGACTTTTGGGGGCCGCCTCACCACGCGCTCGTTCGACGACAGGATGAACCGGCCCGGGAATTCCGGAGACGTTTTTGGTTGAGTCCCACCACCATTGGCAGGGACTCCTGCAATCTTTATCGGAGGCGCAGTGGTTGGCGATGGATCGTCCTGGATTTCGAACTCTCCTGGTCTTCTCCTGCCCGTGACTGCGCTGGGCCAAGTGTTTCGCGCTCGGCATCCCGATGCGTTCGAGAGAGCATTTGGCCGCGAGTAGATCGCGCCGTATGGCTTACCGGAATCCAGGCACCTGATCCGTGTCACGGCCGATCACGAATCGCGCCAAGTATCGCGCCGAGATGGCGCGATTCCGAGACTCGGTGTTCGCTCCCATTTGCGAACCGGCTGCCGATGACCACTCGTTCCTGCTCTTTACATCTGCTCATTCCAGCCGATTCCGGCTTATTTCCGGCTCACGCCGCCGCGAAACAGGGCTTGCGAATGGCTTTGAGCTTTGCGTAAAATAACTCATGGTCATGAGTAAATCGTCATCCCGTTTCGTCCGACCCCAGGCCGAGGAATTGGCCCGCCGCCTAGAGGAGCCGCGCCGGTGGATCCAGGTTCTGGCCGGGGCGCGGCAGGTGGGGAAGACCACCCTGGCCGAACAGGTGGCGGAGCGGGTAGGGCTCCCCACTCGCTACACCAGCGCGGATGAACCGACCCTGCGGGATTCCAGCTGGCTGGAAGAGCAGTGGGAGGCCGCACGGGTGCTCGCCGATGACGCCGGGAAAAACGGCGCGCTCCTGATCCTGGACGAAGTGCAGAAGCTCCCAACCTGGTCGGAGACCGTCAAGCGCTTGTGGGATGCCGACACCCGCGCGCGCCGCTGCTTGAAGGTCGTGCTGCTCGGTTCCGCGCCGCTCCTGATTCAGCGTGGTCTGACCGAGAGTCTGGCCGGACGTTTCGAGGTGATGGTCCTGCCGCACTGGAGCTACGCCGAGATGCAAGAGGCCTTCGGTTGGTCCCTGGAGCAGTTCCTGTGCTACGGCTCCTATCCCGGGTCGGCGCCGCTCATCCGGCAGCCGAAACGCTGGATGCGCTACATTCTCGATGCGCTGATCGAGACCACCATCTCGCGCGACGTGCTGCTGCTCTCACGCGTGGACAAGCCGGTGCTGCTTCGCAGGCTGTTCGAGCTCGGTTGCAGCTACTCCGGGCAGATCCTCTCCTACACGAAGATGGTGGGCCAGTTCCAGGATGCCGGCAACACGACCACTCTGGCGCACTACCTCGACCTGCTGGCCGGCGCGGGCATGATCTGCGGCCTGCAGAAGTACAACGGCAACGCCGTCCGCCGCCGGGGCTCCAGCCCCAAGCTGCAGGTGCTCAACACTGCCCTGATGACAGCCCAGGCGGGGCTCACCCTGGCCGAGGCACGCCGGGACCGCGGATACTGGGGCCGACTGGTGGAATCGGCGGTGGGCGCCCACCTAGCGAACGCCGCGGCGGCCGGGGCGTGCGAACTCTACTACTGGCGCGACCGCAACCGGGAGGTGGACTTCGTGATCCGCTCCGGCACGAAGCTCGTGGCCATCGAGGTCAAGAGCGGGCGTCGGCACGATCATCTGCCGGGGATGACGGCCTTCTCCCGCGCGTTTCACCCGACACGAAAGCTGCTCGTAGGCGGGGATGGGATCGACCTCGAGAGCTTTTTTCTAAAGCCGATCGAGTACTGGTTTGATGCCTGAGCGTGAATGGAAACCGGAACCATGACGTGTTCTGAATTCATCGTTGACGGCGCGGTCCTCGGTGGATTGATGGAGCCTGTATACCGTCCCCCTCCCGAACTGGACAGCTGTTGGACTGAGAGCAGCCGTTCGAGAAGTGAGGAATGGAGAATGTCGCCGAGCAAACCGCTCTCGGCTGGCTGGAGAGCGCGGGCTGGATGTAATCCCGGGGAAACCGCGCATGTCTCAAGCGACCTTCAGGAATACCGTCGGCTCGTTCTCGAGGATGAATCCCGGAATGCTGATCGCAATCGCGGAAGCAATGGGATTTCTTCACGGCTTGGATTGGCTGCCCGCTCTTCCAGTGTCATGCATTCTTTTGGCCTGATACGACGCGGATTGCCAAGCACAATTCCATCCAAAATCAAACGAAACATGCGTTCGCTCAACTCTTGCTTCGTTTCCTCCGATGGCAGCGAAAACCGGCCTTGCTCGAGCTTCTTTGCAAA
>JALUUK010000085.1 GCA_027021395.1 Acidobacteriota bacterium | reverse complement strand
CGACCGCCGCGATCCGCGAGTCGAAAAGCTCTATGCGGGAAACCCGGGGCTGGTCACGGTCGTCCAAAGCGAGGCCGAGCTTTGCGAAGATATCGTTCAAGCCGTTCGCCGCGACCGGGCTTTTTTGCGAGTCAACGGGCAAGTCAGCGCCGGGTGGTTTCGATTTCGCCGCGATCGGGGTTTCGAATCGGTTGCGGTTGCGTTCCAGATCATCACCATCGAGACCGATCACGGCCGCTTGCGGCACGAGCTGCATCTCGTCGGCCGTGGGCCCGGCGGCTGCGAGATCACGCGGGTCCATGGAGAGCAAAACCCCGCTCCCTGGGCCGATGCCCTGACCTGGGCACGAAGCGTTCTCGAACGCATCGGTGCCGGTTCTCGAGCCTCCGGCCATCGAGAACGCCGCCTGCTCGGCGTGCTCGGCGGTTTGGCTCGTCGGCTCGAACACCGGGACCGTTCGCGCTCGCGGCGCACGCTGCACGCCGAAAAACGCCACCAAACCGGGATTCGCCCGACGGAAATGGCCCTCGAGGATCTGCGGCGCGCTCACCCCGAATCGTTCCGCATCGACCGCAGGCAAAATACCCTCGTCGTCTTGGGTGATCGCGGCAGAGTGCATATCTTCAACCGCCAAGGAAAACTCGTGACATCGGTGCGTTACCCCGCAAGAACCATCGCCAAGCGCTGCAAGACCGGCTTGTGGCGACCCGCCTCTGCGGAGGAACTTGCGCCGGTGGCGGAGATCTTCGCTTCCGAACGCTCCGACGAGGAACGTACGCGGTAGGCGATGACCTTGGAGATTCCCTAAGCCATCCCGGCCGAAAACCTGCGCGGCGGAACATGCCGGACGGCGCTTCGCGGCCGATCTCCCTTTGCGGCCTTTGCGGCTTGGCGCGACCGTTGTTTCTGCGCGACACGGGCCGATGACCGGGGCGAAGCCGCAAAGGCCGCCAAGACGATACCGTTTGCCTGGGTTTGCTTGCTGATCGGAGGCCCGTTTTCCTGAATTCGCCGACGGGGAGGGGTTCCGGCCCGAATTCAAGGGCCGTGCTTCGCGGCCGAAGAGGATTCCGGGACTCGGCCCCGCCGGCAACGGGTAGGGACGAAACGTTCCTAGACGTTGTGGATTTGTTGATCAAAACACATGATGAGGGGTTGATCATGCGCTGGAACGATGATCTCGAGCAGAACGGAAAACTTTGGCGGCAAACGGAAGAGCAGCGCTCGCCCGGTGAACGAGCTGCCGTAGCCACCATTCCCCTTGCGGGAAGCGGTACGACGCAGCCTCCGGCGATGGGCAGCGCCTCGTTCATCGTGGACAGCCAGGGCGTGGTGCTCGCTTTCGATCGCAATATGGAACGCATGACCGGTTGGAACGCGGCCGACGTCGTGGGGCGCCCCAAGAACCTCGGGCTCTACGAGCCCCCCGATGAAAACGGCGTGCGTCGCTTCAACGCACGACCGCTTTACGAAGGGCATTTGTCCACACCGACTCAGACTTCGAAGATTCGTCTGACGATCAACCACCTCGACGGAGACAAGCTGGAGGTGGAGGCGCTCACCTCTCCGCTCGGCGGCAGCGGCAATCGCATGGTCGTGGAAATTCAGAAGATCATTGCCCGAACTCACGGACCGACCCGCTACAGCGAGAGGAATGAAACGGATCTGTTGACCCGCCTTCCCAATGCCTCGGCCTTTCATCAGCGGCTCCGACAGACCTTCAGCGATTCCGTGCGCAGTGGGCGCCCATTCGGTCTGATGCTGGTCGATATCGATCACTTCGATCGAATCAATTCCCTGCACGGCCGGAATCGAGGCGACGATGTACTCAAGCGTGTCGCGGGGATCTTGCTCGCCTCCGTCCGGCAAAGCGACTTCGTCGCTCGACTCGAAGCGGACAACTTTGCGATTCTCTTGCACGGAGCCGGTCGCGGCGAAGCTCGGCATGTCGGCGGACGGATTCGACAGACGATCGAGTCTTTTCTCTTCGGGCCGAAAAGCGACGACGCCGACGGCGAGATACGCATCACCTGCAGTTGCGGCGTCGCTTGCACGCCGGCCGACGGGGACAGCGCAGACGAATTGCTTCGCCGCTGCCGCGAAGCCCTCGACGAGGCCCATCGGCTCGGCCGGAACCGGGTATGGTGCTACGTACGGCGACCTCGCGTGCCGCTCGAAATGGACGTCTGCTTTGACGGTCCGACGCGCCATCTGCTCGGTCAAAGCCGCGATCTTTCCAACTCCGGGGTCTTCGTGGACACGGGCGATCTGCTCCCCTTGGGGATGCGGCTCGGGCTTTCCTTTTCGTTGCCGGGAGAGGAAGAACCGATCCGAGTCATCGGCCGCGTCGCGCGCCGCTGCAACAATGAGGCGGGAGCACCGGCGCCGTATGGTGTCGGGATCGAATTCGAGCGCTACGAGGGGAAAGACCGCTGGAGAATCGAGTCCTTTCTTCATCAGCACCGTACCCTCGATGCCGACCTCCTCCGGAAGGAACCGGACTAGCCATTGCCCGCAGCGGCCTTCCGGCTTGCGCCGCCCGGCAATCGCCGGTAAGGTTCGCCCCCGTCGCGCGCTCTTTGGAGACGGAGGGTGTGCTGCCGAGGGCGGCTAGCTCAGCTGGTAGAGCACCTGCTTTACACGCAGGGGGTCAGCGGTTCGAGCCCGTTGCCGCCCACCAAAAAATGAAACGTCACGCGGGGGCGTGGTGCAGTTGGTTAGCACGCAGGCCTGTCAAGCCTGAGGTCGCGGGTTCGAGTCCCGTCGCTCCCGCCATTTTCTTCCCTCCCACATACTCGTTCTCGCCTCGCCGATCTGCCGTGGAGGCCGGTTCGCCGCGCCCCTCGACGGAGTAGAATCCCTGTCCAACAATGACCCGGCCGGTATGGATCACCCGGGACTGGACAGGTCGATGCGGGCGATGCCGCACCTCCCTTCGCGGCTTTGCGCCCCGGTCATCGGTGCTCGTCTCAGAGAAGACAATGGACGCGTCCAAGCCGTCACGACCGCAAGCGGGGCCGGCCGCGAACCACCGTCCGGCATGATCTGCCGCGCAAGGAGGACCGACCTTTGAGATCTATCGCAGGGAAGACGGCTTTGGTCACGGGGGCAAGCTCGGGCATCGGACGAGCCTGTGTGGAACTCTTGGCTGCCGCCGGCGTACGTGTCATCGCCGCGGCCCGCCGCAAAGACCGACTCGAGGCGCTTCGGCTTCAAGTCGATTCCACTCACGGCGAAGGGCGCTGTCGCATCCTCGCGCTCGACGTCCGCGATCGGGACGCGGTCTTCGCTGCCGTTACCCAAATCGACGAGGACTTCCCGGAAGGAGTCGACATTTTGGTCAACAATGCCGGGCTAGCAGCTGGTCTCTCCTCCATCGCTTCGGGATCCTTCGATCACTGGGATCGGATGATCGAAACCAACCTGACGGGCTTGCTGAACGTCACGCGAGCCGTTCTTCCCGGAATGCAGCAACGCGGCCGAGGCCACGTCGTCAACATCGGCTCGATTGCCGGGCGTGAAGTCTATCCTTCCGGCAACGTCTACTGCGCGACCAAGCATGCGGTGCGTGCGCTCAACAAAGCCATGCGCCTCGATCTCCTCGGCACGGGCATCCGCGTCACCACGGTGGATCCCGGCATGGTCGATACCGAATTCAGCCATGTGCGCTTCGATGGAGATCAGGAAAGGGTGCGGGCCGTCTACACCGGCCTGACACCGCTCCATGCCGAAGACGTAGCCGATGCCGTCGTCTGGGCCGTCAGCCGACCGGCGCATGTCAATGTCGAAGAGATTCTTCTGATGCCGAGCGCACAAGCCTCCGCCACGGCGGCCTACCGTTCCCCCTGATCCGACGCGGCGCGGCCTAGGAGTCTCGGTGATGGCGAAGGCCGGACGGTGGTTCGCGACCGAATCTCCCTTGCCGGCCTCGTCGAGCGGGCAAGGCGCTTGACTCCCGCAAAGTTCGCTGAGAGGATCGCTCTTCGCGACTGATCGAAGTGGACGGTCGGA
>JALUUK010000084.1 GCA_027021395.1 Acidobacteriota bacterium | reverse complement strand
AAAAGATATTTCCCGAGGCGCTGCATCGCCTGATTGACGGAAACGGCGACGCTCGCAACATCGCGGTCTGCCGGCATCTCGCCTGCGGCGCTCGCTTGATCGAGGACCTTCCGAATGTCATCTCCGAAAATACGGTGCACGTAGAATGTCGCATCTACGAGAATCGAGAGCGATTCCTCGATGATGCCGGGAAGAATTCGCTGAGCGGGATTGGTGATCAGTTGGACTTCTGTAGCTTTCTCCTCGAGTAGGGCCTCGCCGAATCCTTCCGGGATGATCAGCAAAGCGGATCCATCGCCGGCACCGATGCGCTTTCGCCCTTGCTCGACTTCGACCGCCTCCGCCTCGATCACCGGAGCCCCGTCGGCCGCCTTCAGCAAGAGTTCCGACAAAAAGGACTTGTCTTGATCAGCGATGAAAAGGTGCGCCTTCGGTGGGGAAGTACTCGTTCCTCCAGCCATCGACATCAGCAACCCACCGATCACCAGCGGAACACCGACCCATATCAACAAGGATCCGCGGTCGCGCCGAAGACGCCATAAGTCCTTCTGCGCCGTCGATAAGATCGCCCGGAACACTACTCTCTCAGTTCCTTGCCGGTCAGCTTGATGAAAAGGCTCTGCAAACTCGGTCGGCTCATCGTCGTTTCGGAAACCTTCGCACCTGCACCCGAAAGCACGGAGAAGAGTTCCGGTAGACGTTGCGACGCATCGGCTAGAGCTAGGCGCAGCAGAGCATGATCGGCTTGGACGATTTCCACGCCGAGCATCTCCGTAAGTTGACGCCGAACGTCCTCAACGGGGAATGTACCGCTCAAGCGCAGAACATCCTTCTCGCCGAGAATGCCGCGCAACTCTTCGAGCGTCCCTTCCGCGATCGATTTTCCGTGATCGACGATCGCTAGGCGATCACATAACTCTTCCGCCTCCTCCATGTAGTGCGTCGTATAGAGAACGCAGGTTCCGTCCGAAGTCTGCTCGCGAATGACTTCGATCAAGCGCTCTCGTGACTGCGGATCCACGCCGACCGTTGGTTCATCGAGAAGCAGAACCTTCGGCTTGTGAACGATACCGCAACCGAAGTTCAACCGGCGTTTCATGCCGCCGGAATACCGCGAGACGGGTTCACGCGCACGATCACGAAGCCCGATTCTCTCGAGCGTTTCGTCGATACGCTTCTTGAGATCCGCCCCACGCAAACCGAAGAGGGATGCCCAGTAGAGCAAGTTCTCGTATGCGGAAAGATCTTCGTAGAGCGCAAGTTCTTGAGGAACGATCCCCAGTTCCCGCCTAGATGCGACCCCTTCCGTGTGGACGTCATGGCCGAGCACGCGGATCGATCCGGCCGTCGGCTCTCTCAACCCGCTGATGCAGGCGATCGTGGTCGACTTGCCCGCCCCGTTGGGACCGAGCAAGCCGAACACTTCGCCGGGACGCACAGTAAAGGAGATGCCGTCGACAGCGACGAGATCGCCGTATTGCTTCCGCAGATCCTTGACCTCGATCATCGACTCAGCCTCGACTACCGGCCCTTGACCCGGCTGAGATACTTCAGGAAATCGGCATCGGTCGTCATGATGATCTGAGTGTTCTGATCGATCGTTGCCTTCCAAGTCTCGAGCGTCTTCACGAAGGCATAGAACTCCGGATCCTTCGAGTAGGCATCCGCATAGATCTTCGTCGCCTTGGCGTCGGCGTTTCCGCGAATGGTCTCGGCGTCGCGAAACGCTTCAGAGCGGATCTTTCGCAGCTCGCGCTCCTTCTGTCCGAGCACTTCCGCCTGCGCCTGCTGTCCTTCCGAGCGATACCTTGCAGCGATGCGTTGGCGTTCGGAGATCATGCGATCGTAGACTTTCTGTGCCACCGAGCGGTCGTAGTCCAGGCGCTTGAAGCGAACATCCACCAGTTCGATTCCGTACTCGCTGACCTTGATCGCCGACTTCTCGCGAATTTCTTGCTCGATGGCCGCGCGGCCGGAGGTCACTTTTTCGATCTCTTGAATTCCGGCGATGTCCTTCAGATCTTCCGAGATCTCGAAGGCTCTATTCGAAGAGCGAACGACATCGATCAGATTGGCCGACGCGATGGCATCGCGGGTCGCACCGTCGATGATGTCGTCGAGGCGACTTTGAGCACCGGATTCATCAACCACGGTAACGTTGTAGAGCTTCGGGTCGGCGATACGCCAACGCGCATAGGTATCGACGCTGATGTACTTCTTGTCCCGCGTCGGGATTTGAGAGCGCGAACCGTCCCATTCCAACCACCTCTTGTCGAAACGAAAGACTTGGTCGATGAACGGGATCTGTCGGAAGTACAACCCGGGCTCGGTGATCGGTTCGCCGACGAAGGCCTTGAACCGCTTGATGCAAACCTGATCCTTTTCCGTCACGATAAATGCCCAGTTCGGCAATACGAGAATCACTGCGAAAACGAGAATTCCCGCCAAGATCGACACAGACCGGTTCATTTCTGACCTCCTTTGGGAAGCGCCGTCGTCGACCCGCTGCCGAGATTCAAGAGCGGGAGCACGTTGGCCATGTTCTCATCGACGATCACCTTGTTCTGAATGCGCGGAAGCACATCGGCGATCGTTTCGAGGTACATGCGTTGCCGCGTGACGCGAGGCGACTTCTTGTATTCCTCGTACAGGGCCAAGAATCGAGAAGTCTCACCGATCGCATTGTTGATTCTTTCGGTGGCATACCCTTCAGCCGTGCGGATCTTCTGCTCGGCCTGTCCGCGTGCGCGCGGAACGGCTTGGTTGTAATCGGACCACGCTTGGTTCTTGAGTTGGTCTTTCTGCTGTTCCGCCTGGTTGACTTCATTGAAGGAAGCTTTCACCGGCTCTGGGGGATTGACGTCCTGCAAGACGAGTTGTTCGATCTTCAGACCGATTTCGTATTCGTTGCAAAGTTCTTGAAGTCGCACTTTGGCATCTTCGGCGATGCGCTCGCGGCCGATGGTGATCACCTCGTCGACGCTGTGGTCGCCGACGATCTCGCGCATGACCGCCTCACTCAGGTCGCGCAGGGTGGCGATCGGTTCACGCACCTTGAAGAGATATTCTCGGGCGTTCTGAATGCGGTATTGCACGATCCACTCGACGTCGGCCACATTGAGATCACCGGTGAGCATCAGCGACTCGTTGTTGAAGTCCTCCTGCGAATAGCGCGTCCGGCGACCGGGAACTTCCGTTCGATAGCCGAATTCCTCTTTCTTCTGCTCGCGAACCGATTCTATGTAGACGGTTTCGATGAGCGGGATTCGAAAATGCAAACCGGGGTCGGTGGTCCTGCTGTATTTTCCGAAGCGCAGCACGACGCCGTTTTCTCGCGCATCGACTTGGTAGTACGAGCTGAAAGCCAGCGCGAGTATGATGAGAGCGATCACGACTGTGATGATCGTTTTCACGGGAATCTGCGGCATCGGCGGCAGACGGATCTCTCGTGCGTTCTGCCAGCCGGGACCGGGGCCATCACTCATGTAACACCTCCTCCGCGTCTTCTACGCGAACTGTAGCGATTTCTTTCCGAATTCCTGTCGAAGAATCATGAAACCTCCACGCGCAACCGCTTTGACGTGAGAGGGCTTTGGTCGGAAACGAAGTTCCCGCGCCGAAATTCCGCGCCGGGCGATAGTGATGATAGCCGAATGTCCGCACTAAACGAGGCAAAACGGCCCTTTTCGAAAAAGCGAAAGCCCCATGGTCGAAGCGATGCGGCGACGTACACGCGAGCGTGGGATCTTGATGACGAAGTTCGGATCGAGTCGCCGCGTGTTCGCCTGCAAGGCCTCGATCGTGTCGAGACCGATGGCAGCGGGAAGCGCGGTAGCGACTCGAAGGCCCCAGAAGCCACGGGGGAGGCGACAGGTGTAGTTCAGCCCCGCCAACGCCCCGCGGTACGCACGTCGCTCCCAGCGCCGCAGAACCGGCGCTAGGGCCTCGGCAGCCGCCGGATCGAGAAGGTCTTCGGGGCGAAGCGACACTTCGGCAAGTTCGTCTTGGGGAAGGAAGCAGCGCCCGCGGCGCAGGTCTCTAGGCAAGTCGCGCACAACGTTGATCACC
>JALUUK010000083.1 GCA_027021395.1 Acidobacteriota bacterium | reverse complement strand
GGTCCGCTGGTGATACTCCAGCCGATACGCAGGCCGGGACCGAGCCACACCTTCGACAGCCCGCCGAAGGTGACGATCGGCACGTCGTCGCGCAGCGAGGCCGCCGAGACCATTTCCACCGGATCGAGCACCATCCGGTCGTAGATCTCGTCCGAGAGAACGACGAGCGCATGTCGGTCGGCCATCTCCAAGATGGCGCCGAGGGTTTTGCGGTCGGCGATGGAGCCCGTGGGGTTGTTGGGGTTGATCAGGACGATCGCCCGGGTCTTGGAGTCGATGCGCGAGGCGATCTCCTGTGGGTCGGGCTGCCATCCGCAGGCCTCATCTAGATCATAGGGGATGGCGCGCGCTTGCAGCTTGGCCAACACGGCGGTGTAGAGTGGATAGCCGGGTGTAGGAACGAGCACGCCTTCGCCCGGCTCGACAAGCGCAGTCAGTACGGCCTCGATGGGTTCGGAGGCGCCGTGGCCGATGAGGATGTCGCGTATGCCGCGAATTCCCTTGCGAGTTTCTGCATCCCGGCGGATGGCCTCGAGAGCTTGGGGAATTCCTTCCGACGGCGAGTACGAGGTCTTGTTGTCGTGAATCGCTCGGACGATGGCGTTGCGCACCTTCGGCGGTGTTTCGAAATCGAAGAGACAGGGATCGCCGATGTTCAGATAGATGAGATCTTTGCCGGCCGCTTGAGCCTTTCTTGCAGTCGCGACGACGTCGCGCACGGCATAGGTGATGCCTTCGACGCGAGTCGCCGTGCGGATCGGTCGTCGCGAAGCATCGCTCATTTTTCATCTTCCGCGAGGAACGGATACGAGAAATGGCGAGCGGGCACGAAAGTCTCTTTGATGGTCCGGGGCGAGACCCATCGTTGCAGGTTCTGTGTCGATCCCGCCTTGTCGTTCGTGCCGGATGCGCGTCCACCACCGAAAGGTTGCTGGCCGACCACGGCTCCGGTCGGCTTGTCGTTGATATAGAAGTTGCCGGCGGTATGACGCAGCCCGTAAGCGATGGCTTGGACGGCTTCCCGGTCGCGCGCGAAGACCGCACCGGTCAGTGCATAGGTAGAGGTCGTATCGCAGATCTCGATCGTCTGTTCGAAATCGCGATCCTTGTAGACGTAGATCGACAGCACCGGCCCGAAAATCTCTTCCCGCATCAGCTTGTGTTTCGGATCTTCGACTTGGATGACAGTGGGTTCGATAAAGTAGCCTCGAGAGCGATCGCAGCCGCCACCGTAGAGGATCTGGGTCTTGGAAGAGCGCTTGGCGGACGCGATATAGCCGGAGATGTTGTCGAAGGAAGAACGGTCGATGACGGCACCCATGAACTTCGAAAAGTCGGTCGGATCGCCCATCTTGACTTCATCGAGTTGCGCTAGCATCTGCTTGCGTACTTTCGGCCAGAGCGATCGGGGAATGTAGGCGCGCGAGGCAGCCGAGCACTTCTGCCCCTGATACTCGAACGCGCCGCGAACGAGGGCCGTCGCAACTTCGCTCGCCTCGGCAGAAGCATGAGCGAAGACGAAGTCCTTGCCGCCGGTTTCGCCGACGAGACGAGGGTATCCCGCGTACTTGCGAATGTTCTTGCCGACGGTCTCCCAGATCGTATGGAAGACTCCCGTGGAACCCGTGAAATGGACCCCCGCCAACGAGGGGTGGTCGAGCAATGCGGGGCCGAGCAGTCGACCCGCACAGGGGAGGAAGTTGACGACTCCGGGTGGAAGTCCGGCGGCTTCGAGGACCTTGTAGACGACGTAGTTCGAGGCGACGGAGGTAGTCGCCGGTTTCCAGATCGAAACGTTGCCCATCATCGCCGGCGCGGTCGGTAGGTTGCCGCCGATCGACGTGAAATTGAACGGCGAGATGGCAAGCACGAAGCCTTCGAGCGGACGGTATTCCACTTGATTCCAGCAGCCGGGAGATGAAATGGGTTGCTCTTCATAGAGCGATTGCATGAAAGAGGCATTGAAACGCCAGAAGTCGATCAGCTCGCAAGCAGCATCGATTTCGGCTTGGTGCACCGTCTTGCTCTGTCCGAGCATCGTCAGCGCGTTGACCTCGTCCCGAAAAGGCCCCGCAAGAAGGTCCGCCGCGCGAAGAAAAATCGCAGCGCGCGATTCCCAGTTCATACGCGACCAGTTCTCCCACGCTTCGGCGCAGCTCTTGACCGCGGCCTTGATCTGGCGCGGTCCGGCTTGGTGAACCTTGGCAATGACGCGTCGGTGGTCATGAGGGACGACCTGCTTGACGACGTTGCCGGTGTAGATCTCCTTGCCGCCGATGACGCAAGGAATCTCGAGAATCTCTCCGGACATGGCCGATACTGTTTCACTGATCGACGCGCGCTCGGGCGAACCGGGGCGGTAGTCTTGAATCGGCTCGTTGACGGGGGGCGGTACGCGATAAACACCGTTCGGCATGGCGAATGCTCCTGATGGATGATGGATCGGGTCCAAAAAAGAGGGCTGGCGATATTATCAGCCCGGTCGAAAAAACAAAGTCTGAAAATTCCTTTTCGCCCCAAGCAGGGCAACGAGCCGGGATATACTGATCGGGTGCCGGGGACCCGGTCTCCCGACGACCTTGGGAGGAAGGGCGGCCGGGTTTGGGTTGGAGGCGTGCGGATGCAAGGTGGCGAAGGGGGATCGAGCCGAACCCTTCTCGAAACGGGGCTTCTCGGCAAGGTCGTAACCCTGATTCTTGCGGGCGGGGAGGGGCGAAGGCTCGGGCACCTCACGCGCGATCGCTCGAAGCCGGCGGTGCCGTTCGGAGCGAATTACCGGATCATCGATTTCACTTTGTCGAATTGCATGAATTCGGGAATGCGCAGGGTGTATCTCCTGACGCAATACAAATCTCAGTCGCTCGCCCGCTACATCAAGTGGGGCTGGAATATCTACTCGCCGGCACTTGGGGAATTCATCGCGACGGTTCCTCCCCAGCTACGGGTGGGGCAAAGATGGTATGAGGGGACGGCGGACGCGGTCTATCAGAACATCTACACCATGGAAGACCACCACCCGGAGCATGTCTTGCTGCTTTCCGGGGACCACATCTACCGCATGGACTACCGCGAGATGTTGGCCGATCACGTCTGTTCGGGTGCGGACGCCACGATGGCCGTCATCCGCATCCCGGCACGCGATGCCTCTCGTTTCGGTGTCGTCGAGGTCGACGACGCCATGAGGGTGCGCGGATTTCGGGAAAAACCAAAGGACGTCGACCCGGAGGGGCCGGATGTGGTGGCCAACATGGGGGTCTATATCTTCCGCTATGCGGGATTGGTGGATGCGCTAGAGGCGGATGCCGTGGATTCTTCATCGAGCCACGATTTCGGCAAGGACATTTTTCCGAAGCTGGTTCGGCAGGGTGCCCTGATTCAGGCACACCGCTTTCGCGGTGCAGGAGAAGACATCGGCGATGAGCCGTACTGGATGGATATCGGAACACTCGATGCCTATTTCGAAGCCAATATGGACCTCGTCAAAGTGTCGCCGCGTTTCAATCTCTACGACCGTCTGTGGCCCCTGCGCTGCGGGCCGACGCAGAATCCTCCGGCCAAATTCGTCTTCGCCGATGGCGAGGACGAGCGTCGCGGGAAGGCGTTGGATTCGCTCGTGGCCGCCGGCTGCATCATCAGCGGCGGGCGGGTCGAGCGGTCGATTCTCGGCCCCGGTTGCCGCGTCAATTCCTGGGCCAAAGTGGAAGACTGTATTTTTTTCGGGAGCGTTGAAGTGGGGCGCCACGCGGTGGTTCGCAAGGCGATCATCGACAAGGAGGTCCGGATTCCTCCCGGGATGGAGATCGGCGTCGATTCGGAACTCGACAGGCAGCGGTTCACGGTGACAGAGAACGGATTGGTGATCGTGCCGCGACACGAACAATTGGGCTGAGCATCGTGACGCAGGAAATCTGGATCGTTCTGATTGTCGTCGCCGCGGCGTTCATCGCGTTTTGGAGCGAGATCATCGCGGCCGAATTGGTCGGGTTGATTGCCATTCTCACTCTCGGCGTCTTGGGAGTCGTGACGCCTCGGCAGGCGTTTCACGGTTTCGGTTCGCCGGCGCTGGTGATGATTGCCAGCATTCTGATCCTGTCGGCGGCTCTGATCCGGAACGGTGCCGGTGAGCGTCTCGCCTACCGCATTCAAGGATTTTCGGGCGGCGGTGCCGAGCGCATGGCCTTCGTCCTCTTCATTTCCGTCACTTTCGTCTCGGCATTTATCAACAATGTGGCTGCGACGGCGATGTTCCTCCCCGTCGCCGAGAGCTTGGCGCAAACCTATAGAATCCGCCCCTCGAGGTTGTTGATGCCGGTGGCCTACGCCTCCCTTCTCGGTGGTGTGTGCACGTTGACCGGCACATCGACCAACGTCGTGATCGCCGGCTTGCTCGGTGAAGCGAACCTCGAGCCTCTGGGAGTCTTCGAACTCAGCCCCGTGGGAATTCCTCTAGCTCTCGTAGGGCTGTCTTATCTGCTGGTCTTTTCGCGATGGCTTCCCGGACGAGCCGGTAGTGAAGACGACGAGATCGGGTCCAAGGACGACGACCGGCGTTTGTTCATGACCGAGTTGGAGGTGCCGGAGGGGAGTCCCGCCATCGGCCGAACTTTGCGCGAGATGGAATTGCGCAAGAAGCGACGCCTCTCGCCGTTGGGGCTGATCCGTGGCGCGGTGCGATTGTCCGACGACGTCTTGGACACGCCGCTGAGGGCTGCGGATGTCGTCGTGGTGGAAGGCGATGTCTTGGCCATCAATCGTGGCGTTCGCGCCATGGGGTTGATCCGCAAGAAAACCAGCAAGCGCCTCGATACCGGCGGTAGCTCGACGGCGCAAGTGGAGGCGACGATCTCTTACAACTCCCCGCTGATCGGCCGAACGCTGCAGGGGGTCGATCTGCGCGGGCGCTACGGCCTCAACGTGATCGCGGTTTGGCGACGAGGAGGTCCGGTCATCGAGAAGATCGGCAAGATTCGTCTCCGCCTCGGTGATGATTTGCTGATCCAGGGGCCGCTCGATCGCATTCGGCAAGTCGCCGGAGAGCCGCTGTACTTGCTCTTGGCCGATCGTGTCTTGCCGCATTTCGACCCCAAGAAGGAATTTCGCTCTCTCGCCGTGTTCGCCGTTGCCTTGGCGCTGGGCTTTCTCAACGTCATCCCGATACAACTGGCATTTTTCTGTGGAGCGATCCTGGTGATTCTCGCGGGTTGTTTGAGCCTCGAGGAAGCCTACCGATCGCTGAACATGAAGCTCGTCGTCCTGATCGGTTCCATGCTCGGCGTGGCTCATGCGCTGGAAACCAGCGGGGCTGCGACCTTCCTGTCTGAGCAGATGCTGGGGTGGATCGGGGGTGAGCAAGCGCCCCGCTGGCTGGTTCTTGCCGGTTTCTATTGGTTGACGGTGCTGCTGACGCAGCCGATGTCGAATGCGGCGGCTGCGTCCTTGATGCTGCCGATCGCGCTGGCTTCTGCTCAAACCCTCGGGGTCGATCCTCGCCCGCTGGTGATCACCGTGGTCGTTGCGGCGTCTCTGGCTTTCATGACACCGCTCGAGCCGGCCTGCTTGTTGGTGATGTCGACGGGGCGCTACCGCATTCGAGATTTCCTGCGCTTCGGCATTCCTTTGACGTTGATCTGTTTCGCTGGAGTCTTCTTTCTCGTTCCGATCCTGTTTCCGTGGTGATGCCGCTTCACCGTTCGTCGCGACGCTCTCGCTACCAGTGAATTTCGTCCCAGGCGACGATGCGTTCGCTCTCTTTGAGGAAGCGCAGGAGGTAGTGTTCTTCGCGGGTGATTCCGTCCGCTTCGTCGGGCGTGAGCGGCTCGGCGAGGGAGACTCGGCGTTGATAAGGGTAGGAGGTCCAGATGAGCTTGCGCCCGATTTCTGCGCGGTAGATCTCGAGATCCCCGCTTTCCTCGAGGCGTGCGCCGCTCGCGCCGAGTTGGGACCGTTCGAGCCTAGCGTAGATACGGTCCTTGGTGGATTTTTCTTGATCGATCGCGATGGTCAGCACGCCGGGAAAGCCCTGGTAGGTGAACTCCGTCCGCTCATTCCATTCGGTATCGACTTCGAAGTCCTTGCTGGTTTTCCAATAGAATCGCAACTCCCAGCGCCCATTTTCGTTTCGAATCTGGATGGCTTGTTTCACGCCGGGCTCGACTCGATACCATGTGCCCTCGAATCGTCCGCGATCGGTCTCCACAGGAAGCGGCGTCATTTCTGCGCTTGTCGCGAGAAGCGGAGCTAGAAAAAACGCGGCCGAAAGGAAGGCAAGGGCGGTGCGGAATGAGAGACGCACGGGCAACTCCATGAGATGATTCCTCTCCTCGTTGCGAAGGAAAATAGATTACGCGGCAGAGCGATCTCGGGCAAATCAGCGGCAAGTTCGGATGATCAGATCCAAGAGCTTCTCGTCGAGACGGCCTCGCGCATGAGCGATGCGTGCGCATGCGATCGAAAGAAGCCGGTGCGTTGCGAGCAGACCTTCCCGTTCTTCGTCGTCGCCGACCGCCCGAAAGTGCTCCATGAGCGTGTCCGCGTCGCCGCGAGAAGCCGGTCCGGTGAGGCAGCCATCCCCGTATTGCGCATAGGCGTCGATGATGCCTCTCGCGAGGTCGGTCACGATGGTGCGCGCCGCTCCTGCGTCTAGCCCGGAATTCACGGCGAGGGTTTCGGCATGTTTGAGCAGGGGTACGATGTCGTTCGCCGCCAAGCTGAGTGCGCAGTGAAAGGCGGGTCGCCGTTCGTCATCGATTTCAAACGTTCGCCAGCCGAAAAGTTGGGCTAGCGCGACCCCGGCCGCGCGCGCGGCCGGGTCACCGGATAGGGAAACTTCGACCATTTCGGGCACCGCATCCTGCAGCGCAGCGACCGGGTGGAAAACCCCAACGGAACATCCTCGCTCGCGCAGAACGGAGAGGTGGTGGCACGAGAGTGCGCCGGCTAGGTGCAGCGCTATCGTCGGCTGATTCTCCTCCGGCCACAGATCGGCAAGGCGGTCGGCGACGCGGCCGATCGCTCCGTCCGATACGGCGAGAAGCAGGACGTCCGTGGCTTGCAGAAGCGCACTTTCGTCCCGGACGACAGGGATGCCCATTTCGGTAAATCGCGCGCCGCATTCGGAACGGCGTGCCCAAACCCGTACGTCGGCTCGCGCCGATCGGAGCCCTTTCGCCAGTATTCCGGCGGCGCGCCCAGCGCCGATGATTCCGTATCGGTGGGGGAGCGTCGGCATCTCATTCGCCTCGTAGGATCCGCCAGAGGGCTTGCATTTCCTCCGGCATCGCAACTTCGAAAGTCATGCGTTTCCCGCTTCGGGGATGGTCGAAAGCGAGCCGGTGCGCATGCAGCGCGGGGCGGTCGAAAAGCTTGACCGTATTCCGGCGTATCGCGTCCTGAATGCCGCGCGAACGATCACCTCCATAGAGTTTGTCACCGACGATCGGGTAGCCAAGATGCTCGAGATGAACACGAATCTGGTGCGTTCGGCCGGTGAAGATCTCGACGTCGACGCGAGCGAAACCGGGAACTTCTTCCACCACCGTGTAGCGGCTCTTCGCCGGTCGTGCGGCCGAGCCGCCAACGGCCATCTTGACGCGCCGACGGGGATCTCGTCCGATCGGTGCTTCGATTTCTCCACTTCGCTCGCGCGGCCGGCCCCAGACGATCGCCTGGTAGACCTTGGTCACCTCGCGATCACGAAACTGAGCCGAGAGGTTGCGATGGGCTGAGTCCGAGCGTGCGATCACCATCACACCGCTGGTTCCCACGTCGAGGCGATGAACGATTCCTGCTCGTGCCGGCCCGCCCACGCCGGCAAGCTTCGGGTCGAAGTGCAAGAGACCGGCAGCCAAAGTACCGCGATCTACACCCGAGCCCGGATGTACCACCAAGCCGGCGGGTTTGTCGAGAACGAGCACGTCGCGATCTTCGAAAATGAGCGTCAGAGGAATCGCCTCGGCCTCGAGTCGTTCGTCCCGCGCGACGGGAAGCTCGTAGGTCACGACCGACCCCAAAGCGAGTCGGGCCGAAGGATGAGCCGGGAGGCCGTCGATCAGCACGAGACCATCACGAATCCAACGGCTCCACTTCGAACGAGAGTGGTCGGGGCGATGATCGGCGAGAAAGCGGTCGAGTCGGAGGCCGACCTCATCGTTGCCGACTTCGTATCGCCCGCTATCCATCGCCATGGGGAGAGTCGCGTCGGCTCGAGGGATCCGTCGTTTCAGCTTCGGTCGATTCGCGGTGTCGGAATTTGAAAAAGATGGCGCCGGCCGCAACGACCATGACGGCAGAGATGATTTGGCTCGTGGAGAGGGCGCCTCCGAACCACAGACCCCGCTCGCTGTCACCGCGGGTGAACTCGATGGCAAAGCGACCGATCCCGTAACTTGCAAGATACGCGGGCAGGAGCATGCCCGGCGTCATGCGTTTCTTTCTGACCCAAAACAGCAAGGGCAAGACCACGAGCATGTTCCACAAGATCTCGTACACGGGTGAGGGATGGACGTCGATCCCCACCGGTGCGCGCGTGATATCGGCGACCGACTCGGGATAACGAATGGCCCAGGGGAGCGAACACTCCGCCCCGTAGCAGCAGCCCGCCATCAGGCAACCGACTCGGCCAATGGCCTGAGCGACGGGCAGGGTGATCACTCCGGCATCGAGAGTCCGGCCCAGAGGAAGCCCCGCGCGGCGCGTCAGACCGACGAAGCAGAGCGTTCCCACGAGCAGTCCCACCCATACGACGCCGGCGGCCTGAAGGAGGTTGGTGGTGAAGATATTCTTGGGGTGAAGGATGTAGACGTCGTATTCGACCAGGATCAAGCCGAGTTTCCCGCCGGCTAGGCCGGCAAGAAAAGTCCAAAAAGCGATGGTCGAGGCGGCGTCGACGTCCAAGCCGATCCTGCGAATGTTGTGGAGGAACCAAAACCAGCAGACGACCAACGCGATGGCCATGAACAGACCGTAAGACGGGAGGGCCAGATGAACCTCTCCGATCCAAGGCAGGGTGGTTGGGCCGAAGTCAATCAGATTCGGGTGCATGGCGCGTCTCTTTCTCGACCGGCTCGATATCGTTCGTCAAGCGAGTGGGTTGGAGTAACTGAATTCCAAGAAGGGCGATGCCGCAAAAAATGCCGACATCGGCCACGTTGAATGTCGGCCAGCGGTTGGTTCCGAAGCGATCGATCAGCCACCCGGATGCGGGCTCCCAGCCCGCGTACCATACGATGAAGTCGACGACGTATCCGTGGAGGATGCGGTCGAAGATGTTGCCCGTCGCGCCTCCGAGAATCAAAGCGAGGCCGAAGCGCGCGAAGATCTCGTGTCGCTGTGTTTTCCACAGGATGAGCGTTGCTCCGAAAATGGCCAGAACGGGGAACACGATCAGGAGGATGGAACGCCACGGTTCACTCCAGGAATCGAAGAGGCTGAACATCGTTCCGGTGTTGTGGCCGAGTTGAAAGGCCATCACTTTGGGGACGACGATGATCGTCGGGGTCGTTTCGAGCGTTCCTGATGCCCACGCCTTCGTCATCTGATCGGCGGCGAACCACGCCGCTGCGATCAAGTAAGCTCGTACATGGTAGTCCCGGAGGAAGCTCATCAGACCTTGCTCGCATTCTCGGTGCCGTCGTCGGCTGAAAGTGAGTCGGAGTCGCGCCTAAAGAGGGTATCGGCGATCCACAATGCTGCGCCGCAGGTCAGTCCCATGTCGGCGACGTTGAACGTGGGCCAGCGGGCCGTGCCGAACCAATCGACCAGGAACGAGGCCAAGGGTCGCCATGCGATGTAGACATCGAGGAAATCCACCACATGTCCATAGACGGCTCGGTCGACGAGGTTGCCGACCGCGCCACCGAGAATCAACGCCAATCCGAAACGTCCCCAGCGCTCGGCGGGCGGCATTCTTGCGAGCAGCCAGGCGATGGCGAACACGGCGATGATCGGCAAGAGGGTGAGGAAGATGATCCTCGCGAGGCCGGTCCACTCGCTCATCATCCCAAAGAGCGCACCACGATTGTGGCTGAGGCTGAGGTTGAAAAATCCCGGAATGATGGTGATCGGAGTGTCTAAGCTGCGATCCGCCCAGATCTTGGTGATCTGATCGAGCATCAGCCACAGGCCGGCGAGTCCGAAGTCACGCGTGCGAGGGGTCACGTGCGGGGTTCTCCTTGGGGCGCGGGGAGTGTAGCCGGGATACCCTGCCACGTCCCCTGTCCCCCTGTAGCACGTCGTGGCAGAATACGCGTTTCGCCGGAGAGAGTCGATGCCATACAAACGCCCTCGGGGCGAGCACCACTTCGCATCCGTGGAACGTGAGATCCTCGAGTACTGGCGCGAACACCGGGTTTTCGAGCGCTCGCTCGAGAAGAACGCCGGGGGCGAGCGCTTCGTCTTCTATGAAGGTCCTCCGACGGCCAATGGACTTCCGCACAATGGTCACGTTCTGACCCGCGTCATCAAAGATCTTTTTCCACGCTACCAAGCCATGCGCGGTCGGGATGTCCCTCGCAAAGGCGGATGGGATACTCACGGTCTTCCCGTCGAAGTGGAGGTGGAAAAAGAACTCGGCATTCACGGCAAAGCCGAGATCGAGGCGTACGGGGTAGAACCCTTCACACGCCGCTGCATCGATTCCGTTTTCCGCTATACCGAGGAGTGGGAAAAACTGACCGAGCGCATCGGCTTTTGGGTCAACCTGCCCGATGCCTATGTGACCTACCATCGCAGCTACGTCGAGTCGGTGTGGTGGGCGCTTTCGATGCTCTTCGATAAGGGATTGCTCTACCGCGGCCACAAGGTGGTGTGGTGGTGGCCGCAGGGAGGGACGGCGCTTTCATCCGGTGAGGTGGGGCAGGGCTACCGAGAGGTCGATGACCCCGAAATCGTCGTCCGCTTTGCTAGCCGAACGCGGCCCGGGGTGAGTTACCTCGCTTGGACGACGACCCCTTGGACCTTGCCGAGCAACGTAGCCCTGGCGGTCAAGCCGACCATGGAATACACGCTTGCGGAAATCGAACGGCAGGAGGGAGAAGGCGAGCGGGTCATCGTGGCATCAGCGCTGGCCCCCAAACTCTTCGGCGAGGACGGTTGGCGCGAAATCGAACGCTTCCGCGGCGAAGAACTGCTCGGAGAGGCCTACGAACCGGTTTTCGACTACGCGGAGCCGGAAAACGGCCGCTCCTACGAGGTGATACCGGCCGACTTCGTCGGAGCGGAGCAGGGCACCGGTGTGGTGCACTGCGCACCGGCATTCGGCGAAGACGATTTCGCGGCATGTCGCGAGCACGGGATGGGATTCCTACAACTCGTCGAGCCGGACGGCACCTTTTCGGAAGCCGTCGGTGACTTTGCCGGGCGCTTTTGCAAGAAGGCCGATCGAGACATCATCCGCATGATGAGAGAGCGGGGGCAGATCTTCGCGGAGGGAACATATCGCCACGACTATCCCTTCTGCTGGAGAGCGAGCGACGATCCGTTGATTCAATATGCGCGTCCGGCTTGGTTCATCCGGACGACGGAGGAGATCGAACGCGCGATCTCCAACAATCGGAAAATCAACTGGCGGCCGGAAGGCATTCGCGAAGGTCGTTTCGGAGATTTTCTTTCCAACAACGTCGATTGGGCGCTTTCTCGCGAACGCTATTGGGGTACGCCGCTGCCGATCTGGATCTGTGATCGCTGCGAAAAGCAGGAAGCGGTCGATCATCTCGATCGCGTGCTCGAGCGCAACCCCAACGCTCTCGACCACTGGAAAGAGGCGCTCGAGAGAGATCCGGAACTCTCTCCTCACCTCGTGGTACACAAACCGTGGGTCGATGAGGTGACTTTCCCTTGTGCCGCTTGCGAGGGGACCATGCGCCGCGTTCCGGAGGTCATCGATTGCTGGTTCGACTCGGGATGCATGCCCTTCGCCCAGTGGGGTTTTCCGCACACCGGTCGTGACGAGTTCGCAAAGGCATTTCCGGCTGATTTCATCTCGGAGGCCATTGATCAGACCCGAGGTTGGTTCTACTCGCTTCTGATGATTTCGACCTTGATTTTCGACGAGGAAACGCAGAAAAAATACGGGCTCGAGCCTGTGCGCGAATTTCCGCATCCCTACAAGTCCTGCATCGTGCTCGGCCATGTTTGCGATCCGGAGGGCAAGAAGGAGTCGAAGAGTTCGGGGAACTACACATCGCCCGATCTCGTGCTCGAAGGCGAGTTTCAGATGACGGTGGCCTCCGAGCAGAGGTTGAAAACCCCGCCGGCCGAGGATGCCGTGGTCTTCCTCTCCGCACAGGTCAAGACATTGGGCTTGCCTGAGGGTGCCAAGCTCACGTTGCGCTCCGTCGATGATCCTTCGCGTCACGCCGTGGCGTCCATCGCTTCCGGTCCTGCGGGCAAGGAGGCCGTCGTCCTAGGCTCGTCCATCCGTGCCGCGCTGAACGTCGAAGCCGGGGATCGCGTGTCGGTGCATGTTCTCGACGATCCTCCGGGAGCGGATGCTTTCCGCTGGTTCTTCTACTCGGCGGGCCCGCCCTGGAACAATACGCGAAACTCGCTACGGGCGATCAGGGAGAAGCAAAATGAGTTCCTCGTTCGCTGGTCGAACGTCCTTTCGTTCTTCTTGATCTACGCATCGATCGACCGCTTCGATCCGGCGGAAGGCCTTCCTCTAGACGACGGGAAACTCCCGGATTTTTCGAGCGGCCGGAAGTATCGGACGGTGGCCGAACGGCCTCTGCTCGATCGCTGGATTCTCTCCGAACTGGCACTGACGGCCCGGCGATTGGAAAACGCGCTCGACGCCTACTCGGTGCACGAGGCCGCCGCCGCGCTGGAGGCCTTCGTCGACGGACTGTCCAACTGGTACGTTCGCCGAAATCGCGATCGATTCTGGGGCAGCGACGCAGATGCCTACTGGACGCTCTTTGAGGTGCAGGTTCGTCTTGCGCAGCTCGCATCCCCCTTCGTGCCGTTCTTTTCCGAGCACGTTTGGAAGACGCTCGTCGTCGAAGCTTGGCCCGAGATCGAAGCGGACAGCGTGCATCTGTCTTCGTGGCCGGAGATTCCAAGCGCGTACATCGACGAAGAATTGAGTTCGTCGATGTCGCTGGCGAGGGACGTCGTCTCGTTGGGCTTGTCCGAGCGGGCAAGTGCGAGAATCCGCGTGCGCCAACCTTTACGGCGTACGCGGGTGTTTCTTGCCGACGAAAGGGACGAGACGCGTTTGGAATCGATGAGGGAGATCATCGCCGAAGAGTTGAACGTGAAAGAGGTCCGGCTCGGCGGCGATGCGGACGCCTATGTCACCTGGCAAATGAAACCGAATTTCCGCGCCATGGGTCCGCGCTACGGGAAACTGGTACCGGCGATCAAGAAGGCGCTCGGTGAGGCGGATGCCGCGCAATTGCGAAGGCAATTGGACGCCGATGGCCGTATTCGACTCGAGGTCGAAGGGCGGGAGGTGATCTGTACGAGCGATGACGTAGCGATCACCCTAGCGGCGAAGGAACACTACGCGGCGGCCTCTTCGTCTCGTGCCGTGGTCGTGCTCGAGGTCGAAATCGACGAGGAACTCTTGCGAGAAGGGCTTGCGCGCGAGTTGGTGAATCGCATTCAGACGACACGCAAGGATATCGGCCTCGATTTCGTGGACAGAATCGATGTCACCGTATCGGGTGACGAGGAAATCGCGGCCGTGCTGGAGGCGCACGGCGAGTTCATTGCTCGCGAGACGCTGGCGGTGAGCCTCGAATGGCTTGCGCCTCGCCCCGGGGCTCGCCGCCGCGAGGTCGATCTCGACGGTCGAGCGGTGATCTTGGGGATTTGCCGGGTAGAAGAACCGGAATGACAACAGTGCTTCGCCGTCGCGGGGGAGAGGCCGGAGGCATGCTGCAAGTCGGACGCGGTGCCCGGTTTCGCGGTGCGATTCGAGGCAAGGGTGTGGCTTTGATCTTCGGTGAGATGGAGGGGGAGACGGAGTTTTTCGGAGATCTCGTCGTAGCATCGGGCGGCCGGGTGCATATCCGCGGGAAAGTGCTCCGCATGCGTATCGAGGGCTCGGCCGGCGGGAGAATCAGGGTTCGGGAGAATCTCGATCTTGCCCCCGGGGGAATTCTGAGCGGGGAAATCGAAGCAGGATGGATCCAAGTCGCTGAAGGCGCGCGAGTTGACGCACTCGTACGGGTTCGCCCGGCCCGTCGCGAACAAGATTCTGCGGGTGGAAAACCTCAAGATCAGGCACCAAAGTCCGATAGGTGAGTGACGGGCCTGCCGGGGCATATCCGGTGGCTCGAGGGAGGTGTGGATGCAGCCGTCTCGTCGGTTGCTCGTGGTCGATGACGACCCGTTCGCGTTGGAGACCTTTCGCGAGGCTCTCGAGCGGGCGGGATTCGAAACGCGGGCCGTGCCAAGCGGTCCGGGTGCGCTCCACGAACTCGAACAGAGTCGTTTCGATCTGTTGATCACTGATATTCAGATGGAGCCGATGAACGGCTTCGATCTCGTCGGACATGCGCGCGATGTGCAGCCCGGCTTGCCCTTCGTGATGGTCTCGGACGCAGCGACCTTGGAGGCGGCCGTACAGGCATTGCGCGCCGGGGCGCTAGACTTCATCGCCAAACCTTTCGGTGTGGACGAGGTTCTCGCCACCATCGACCGCGCCCTCTGTCGCGAGCACGCCGCCGACGACGACGAAACCGCAATTCCCGCGGACGCGGAAGACCAAACCGCTGAAGGCGCGCGGGCTTTTGATGAGATGATCGGCCACAACCCGCGCATGCAGCGTGTCTACCAGCTCATTCGCACGGTGGCACCGGCAACGAGTACCGTTCTGATCACAGGAGAGTCGGGTACTGGAAAAGAGCGGGTCGCAGCGGCGATTCACGGGCAGAGTCCGCGCTCGAGCCGACCGATGGTCAAGGTCAATTGTTCGGCCTTCGCGGAAGGTGTGCTCGAGAGCGAGCTTTTCGGACATGAGCAGGGAGCTTTCACCGGTGCCGTCAAGGCGCGGGTCGGCGTGTTTCGCAAGGCCCATGGTGGGACACTTTTTCTCGATGAGATCGGCGATCTACCCCTGTCCACACAGGTGAAGCTCTTGCGAGTCATTCAGGAAAAAGAAGTGCAGCCGGTGGGCGGCGATCGTACCGTTCCGGTGGATGTGAGGTTGATCGCCGCGACCCATCGCGATCTTGCCGCCGATGTCAAAGAGGGGCGCTTTCGTGAAGACCTCTACTTTCGTCTCAATGTGATCCCCGTTCAGATACCCGCGCTTCGCGAACGTTCCGACGACATCCCGCATTTGGCGAAGTATTTTCTCGAGCGATTCGCACGCCAGTGTTCGCAGCAGGAGGTGAGGGGGTTCAGTGAGCGCGCGCTGACCTTGATGGAGCGCTACTCCTGGCCGGGGAACGTTCGCGAGCTGGAAAATGCGGTCGAAAGGGCTGTGGTTCTCGCTTCGAACGAGGTCATCGACACACAGGATCTTCCGCCCGAGTTGCGTGGCACTGCATCCAATGCAGACGGGAGCTTTCAGCTCAATACGGTCAAGCTCTCCGAGGTTGAGGAGATCGTCGTTCGGCGGGTGCTGACCCGTACGAGCTGGAACATCAAGCGCTCAGCTGAGATCCTAGGTATCACGCGAGCCACGCTCTATTCGAAGATCCGAAAGTTCGGCTTGGCCATCGCTCGCTGAGCCTCGCCCTCCGGCATCGCGCAGATCCTAAGAATTCCGGAATGCAAAAGGAGCCCCAGAATGCAAGCAGCCCCTCGCGGTGGAGACGCGAGGGGCCGTTCATACTTTCCGTCTTAGATCACTTCGCCGAGTTGAGTGTCGTATCCTTGGCTGAGGTTCCGTACTCGCCTTCGCCGCTGATATCCGGGCAACCCGTCAGCAGGACCACGGCAAGCGACAGCACGACGAATACCACGATCCGATGAAATCCGCGCTTCGATGTCTTCATCATCTCTCCCTTTTGCTAGTATCTGCGTTGGTGGTGGGTCGCACGGCGACCCACCAAGCACAATCTAGTATTGCCGCGCCGAGCGATCAAGGGTACCGTGCGCAATCGAAGGTTTTTCACTCTCGAGACTACGGAAGCGAGGGCGAAAACGGGCGGGCGTAGCTCAGTTGGCAGAGCATCAGCTTCCCAAGCTGAGGGTCGTGGGTTCGAGCCCCATCGCCCGCTCCACCGAAACTATACAAAACAAAGAACTAACCTTTTTGGTGTTCGCGTTTACGCACATGCACGTCGATTCGCGTCGCTTGGGAAGGGTCACTTTGCGGTCGGCGTTTTTTCGGCGGCATTGGGTTTTCTAAGGAGTCGGCGGCGGCGAATGGGAGAGGAATACCAGAAGAGAAGGTAACCGCTGACGGCGACGATCAAGCTCGCAGGAGCAACGACGCGAAGGATCGTGTTGTTGAAGTCATCGCGGGCAAGAAAGTCCATGGTGTGCAACATCCAGAGAAAATCGAAGATGCGCCAACGGTTGTGACGAACGGCGGTGAGGGTGCCGAGTTTTTCAGCGACATAAAAGGTCGGTGCACCCGCATGATCGAAGGTGATGGCCCACGCGGGGAGCGGCTTTTCGCGATACTCGTGGTGGGGACCGGTCTCTTCGAGATAGGCGATCTCTGCGATGGGAGCATCGAAGGCTGCGCTTCGCCGGGCGATCTCGATCGCATGATCGCGATCGACGGCTCGGTAGGGCTGGGCCGTTTGCGCATCGAAGAGCGCGCGATGCGTGGTGCCGTCCTTGGCGATCCACCCGACTTGATAGACCGGCCTATCGAGCACTCTTACGAGATTCAAAGAGGTCAGGCCGGCAAATCTTCGGTCCTCGGCCTCGAGATGGGCCGCAATCGACGAGGGAGAAACCAAGGCCTCCTTGGTAGCAGCGAGCGGCGCTTTCTTGCGCAGATGTTCTCCACGGATCCCGTCGAGATCGCTCCACGAGAAATAGAGGCCGCCGACGATCCAAAGTAGGAACTGTACGCCGACGAAGACGGCAAGGTATCGGTGCCAGCGGCGAACGGTACGAGAAGTCTCCATCAATCGTCACCTCACCTCCCGTGCAGAGACCGGGCCGGATGGTACGATGGCGCGGATCGGGAGGAACGCTCCGATGGTACCTGTTCAAAAGGGAAAAGTCGTATTGGCTTACAGCGGCGGTCTTGATACCTCTGTCATTCTCAAGTGGCTGATCGAACGCGGATTCGAAGTCGTCGCCTACGTGGCGGACGTCGGCCAGGAGGAGGACTTCGCGGAGGTCGAGGCCAAGGCGCTGGCCATTGGGGCGAGTCGGGTCTACATCGAGGATCTTCGCGAGGAATTCGTCACCGACTATATCTTTCCGATGTTCAAGGCAAACGCGGTCTACGAAGGTCGATATCTGCTTGGCACGGCCATTGCCCGACCTTTGATTGCCAAGCGCCAGATCGAGATTTGTGCCGAGGAAAAGGCCGACTACGTCTCGCATGGTGCGACGGGCAAAGGCAATGACCAGGTTCGATTCGAACTGGCCTACTATGCGCTCAATCCACAGATCAAAGTGATCGCTCCGTGGAAGATGCGCGATTTTCTT
>JALUUK010000082.1 GCA_027021395.1 Acidobacteriota bacterium | reverse complement strand
AGGTATTTCAAGCGTTCCCGCGTACTTCACCAGGGAAGGCGAGCCTCGACCGCTCGCTACGCACACGATCGACTAAGTCCAAGGGCGGCGTTGCTGCTCTCGCTTTTCCTATGCGCCCTGCCGAGCTTTGCTCTCGCCGATCGGCTCCACCTCGTCGGCGGCGGAAGCCTCGACGTGCTCGATTGGTGGGTGGAGGGAGAGACGCTCTACTACGAAACGGACGCGGGCGTCATCGGGATTCCCGAACGCTCGGTGCTGTCCGTCGAAGAAACGGAAACCTCTACTCTCCCCCGCCTCTCCGCCGACAGCCGCTCGCCCGAAAGGAACGAGCCGAAAAAGGGCGGCGGCGAAGCGACGGCGACCACCAAGCGCGCCGTCGTTCAGCGGCGATGGGATCCTGCTGAAGTCGATTCGGCCATCGAACGCCTCGAGGTTGAGGCGCAGCGAGCGGGAGGTACCGCCCAGAAGGAAAAACTCGAAACCGGCCTCGCCAACCTTCTCGTCATTCGCGCGCGCCTCTTCCGCGAAGCGAATGAAAACGCACTCGCCGCGGACAGCTATGACCGTGCTCTTCGCTACCGCAACGATCACTTGCTCGCGCGCGTCGAACTCGGCTGGCTCGAACTCGAAGTCGATCGTGTGGAGTATGCGAGGGCTCAGGTGGAGACGGGACTCGCACTTCATCCCGGCGAACCCCACCTCCTTGCCCTGCGCGGGGAACTCTTCTATCGCGACAATCGTCTCCGCGACGCGCTCCAAGACCTCGAAGAGGCTCATTCCAAGCTGCCGAACGACACGGCCATCAAACGGCGCCTCGAGAAGGTCCGCAGAGATCTGGCCGCAGAGAGCCGCTACATCCGCTCGAATTCCGCACACTTCACGTTGAGCTACGACGGCGACCGTGATGAAGCCATCGGTGCTCTGCTTCTCGACCAACTCGAACAATCCTGGAGCGATCTGACGAGCGAACTCGAAGTCGTCGTGATGCAACCGATCACCGTGATCCTCTACACACGCCGCGAGTTCCACGAAACCACCGGAACCGGGCGAGAGGTCGCCGGTCTCTTCGACGGCAAGGTGCGCTTACCGATCGGCGGGGTGACGCGGATCACTCCCGGACTCACGCGTCTCATACGCCACGAACTCACGCACGCGCTTCTGCATGTCAAGGGTGCGGGTCGTGTCCCGCGGTGGCTGCATGAAGGCCTCGCCCAATGGATGGAACCGAGGGATGTCGATACCGTCGATCCCGCGCTTTCCCTAGCCCGCTCGCGCGGCAAGCGCATCAGAATCGAACCGTTTTCCTACCCGACGGCTCTTTCCTTCGTCGCCTTCCTAGAGAAAGAGTACGGCCGCTCGCGCCTGCTGTGGTTGGTGGAATTGTTGGCTGAGCGACAGGAGATCGGGCGAGCTTTCGACCGAGCCTTCGGCCTCAGCCTCGGCGAGGCCGTCGCCGAGTGGAACCGCAGTCTCTAGCCCGCGCGGCAGCAAAGTCGAGGACTTTTCGGCGACGCCGGTTCGGCACTATGTTGGAGAGGATGGCTACCACGAGCAGCGCGACGACGTCCATCCCCAATGAGGGGCGCTTGGCCTCCTTTTCGCTCGAGAATCTACTCGGGCGCATCGGAATCGAGAAAGCCTCCGGCGTCCTTTGCATTCTGCGCAAGAAGCTCGAGCGGAAGGTCGTCGTTCTCGGCGGCCGAGTCGAGGTCCTCATTTCCAACGCACGCGATGATCGCCTTTTCGAATGGGCGATGGAGCAAGGCCGTTTTCGCGATCGCCCGGCTTCGGATCAGCAAGACCTGATGCAGGAGATAGGAAACCTCCCGCTCGTCGCGAGCCGGCTCTGTGCCCGAGGTTGGCTCGAGGAAGAGGGTGCGGTGGCGCTCCTTCGAGAACATCTCGGCGCATTGCTCGATGAGTCGGCGCGATGGTCCGATGCGCGCTTTACCTTCACGCCGGGCCGTCCCGGGCTTGGAGGCGAGATCACCGCCGGTTGGCCGGCCATCGAAGCAGCACTCCATCTCCTTGCCGCTGGAGTGGACCGATCCCCCCCTAAGCCCAAAATCCCCGATGCACTGATCTCGCAGCTTCCTCCCTCGCTTCGGCGGGGTCTGAGCCTCCAAGCGATCGATCACGCCCTGCTCGATGCGGCGCAAGCGGCCATCGCATACGACGACCTGTTGGAGAAGATCAACTCCTTTCCCCGCGAGGCGATCCATGACGCGACGCTGCGCTGGCTGCGCATCGGAGTCCTGAGTCGAGCAGCGATCGCTCCACGAAACAACGAAAAAGAGGACCAAGAACGCGCCATCACCCGTGCGGAAATCGAGCGATGGCTCAGTGCCGCCGAACGCGAAGACCTCGCGGCCGTGCTCGGTGTCGAGGCCGGCTGCTCCGCTTCCGATGCCAAGGCGGCCTACTATCGTGCCGTGCGGCGCTACCACCCCGATCGCTACCGTGAGGGGTCGCTCGCAGACCTGCACGACCGGATCGAGTCCGCCTTCCGCCTCGTTCGCGAAGCCTTGCTGGTCTTGACCGATCCCGCCGCCAAGGAACGTTGGGATAAGCGCCGACATCTTGGAGCGAAAAAGGCGGAACCGAGTCACCGCGCCAAAGAGTTGATGTTGATGGCCAAGAAAGCGGCGCTCGAAGGCCGTCGCACGCAAGCCGTCAAGTTCTTGCAGCAGGCCGGCGAGATGCACCCGGAAGAGCCGCTTTACGCCACCTACCATGCCCTTCTTCTGCTCGGCAATCCCCGCGAACGCGCCCGAGCAGCACAAGCTCTCGCCGAATTGGCCAAGCGACATCCCGGAAGTGCCGAGGTGCTCGAAGCCTACGGGCTCGCCCTTCAAAAAACCGGCGAAGCGGCCAAGGCGCGACAGACGATGGAACGCGTGCTCTCTCTCGACGCCAAACGCCCGGCCGCACGAGCCGTACTCGGAGATTCGACGGCCGCAGCCAAAGCCCGCGAAAACCCCTTCCTCGGCCCACTCATTGCCGAGTGAGCAGGCGAGACGCCATGATTCAGCGCTGCCTATACGGATCGCACGAGAGAGATGATCGTCGCGCCGGCTCCACCCTCTTCTTGTGTCGCTTGGCGCCAACCTAGGACTTCGGGATGTCCTTCGAGATGGGCGCGAACGGCCTCGCGTAGGCGTCCGGTGCCGACTCCGTGAGCAATGCGCACTTCGTCGTAGTCCATCAAGACGGCGTCGTCGAGGTAGCGGTCGAGCATGGAAATCGCCGCATCGACCCGCTGCCCGAGAAGACTGAGGTGTCGGGGGACTTCGCGCTGAGTGAATCGGGCCTCGACTCCCTTCGGAACCTGAACGGCGGAACGCTTCTGGGGAGTCTTCGCCGATGATACCTCAGCGCGTACCGGGCGAAGTTCGCTCGTTGGGACGGTAAAAACCGCCCGCCCGAGAACGACCTCGGCTTTGCGGCCGGAAACGCTGCGAACGGCCCCTTCCTTGCCTAGAGATGCCACGAAGACTCTTTCTCCGGCTGCAGGCTCCCATCCTTCCCCCGGTGCCGCCGTGGCGAGATCCACCCGAAGCGCCTCGGAATATTTCCGAGCGAGTTCGTGTTCGGCTCGAGCCCTCTGCTTGTCCAAAGCTCGGCGATCGAGCGCGTCTTCGAGCTTGCTCACCATCTTGCGCGCATCCCTGCGAAATTCCCTGCTCAATTGTTCGATACGGGCTGCATGGCGTGCCTCGAGCTCCTCACGCCGCCTTGCGAGTTCCGCCTTAGCTTCCGCGAATTCAGCCTCGAGCCGGCGTCGGTGCGAGGCGTTTTCGGCCCTCTCGCTCTCGAGTTCCGATGCGAGTTGCCTAACGGAATCGAGTGCGTCGGCGGCTTCGACCCCCGCCGGATCGAGAATCTCTCGGGCTCGTTCGACGACATCGGCAGGCAAACCGAGTTGGCCGGCCATCGTCAAGCCGATGGTGGCTCCGGCCACACCGGGCAGAAGGCGATAGGTCGGTTCGAGCGTCTGATCATCGAAATCAAAAGCGGCATTCAGTGCCCGAGAGTTCCGGTAGGCCCAGGTCTTGAGCGCCTGATGATGGGTCGT
>JALUUK010000081.1 GCA_027021395.1 Acidobacteriota bacterium | reverse complement strand
GCGATGCGCCGAGATCGTCGGCTGTTGTGCTTGTTCGCGCGCACCGGACCGACTCGAACTCAAGAAATGCTATGTGGCTCGCTCAGAACGGGGACGCGGAACCGGACGGCGTCTGATCGCCATGGTCGAGGCCCATGCGAGGCGGCTCGGCTTGCGCAAGATCGAACTTTGGACCGATACACGCTTCGATACCGCCCACGCGGTCTATCGGCATCTCGGGTACCGGGCCACCGGAAGACGACGCGAACTCGGCGACATATCCGAAACCACGGAACTGCATTTCGTCAAGGACCTGTCGACTTGACTCGACCCGATGCGAATCAGCCTGCGCGGTAGAAGAATGCCGGCCAGTGATTCGCCGCCGACCCCTTCCTTGCGGCCTCGGGGCTTGGCGCGCCCGTCTTTCTTCTTCAGAACACATGCAGCGGAACAAGGCGCCAAGGGAGGCTCCGGTGAGACAGAGTTCCGGCATGGTATGGAGAGTTGCACGGGATCGTGCAAGTGCGCTCAACATGCCTGAATTAGAAGAGGTCGACGGATCCTTCGCTCATCGACTCCTGCTCGACCGAGCGATGGGTAATCGATGCAGCTTGTTCTTCAGCTCGCTCCGCAGCCTCGGCGAGAACGGCCGCACTTTGCTCCGGTTCGCTGACAAGCTTGTCCACCCAAGAGCCGGTTCCGACCTCGGGAAGAAGGGCCTTTGCCATCTGCTCGAAAAGCTCGGCGCGGCGCGCGATGTGATCGACGAGCTGCGTGGTCATGTCCCCGAATTGCAGAGTCTGCACCGCCGTTCCAGAAGCGATGGCGATCTCTTTGGTCGTACTGGAAACGTGAGTGATCACGGATTCCATCTTCCCGCTGAGTTGTTCCAAGTCGGAGATCATCCCGCCGAAACGACTCTTCGCCTCGTCCGCGTAGGAGAAATCCGCCGAGGCGATTCGGTCGACCGTTTCTCGCGCACCCTGAATCGTCTCCCCGGCGGTGCCGATCACGGAGCGGATCCGGTCGGAGAAGTCTCGCGAATGCTGCGAGAGTTGGCGCACTTCGTCGGCCACCACGGCGAACCCTCGTCCTGCTTCTCCCGCCCGCGCGGCTTCGATCGTCGCATTGAGCGCTAGTAAGTTGGTCTGGTCCGCGATACCGCGGATCTCGCCAAGCATTCCTACCGCCTCCTTCATGCTGGCGGAAACTTTCTCGATTTCCACCATGATAGCTTTTGAGTCTTCGCTCATGGACTGTACGTGGCCGAGAAAACGATCCAGCAGTTCGTCCATCAATGCCGAGAATTCTGCGAAGGAAACCGTGCGGTGTTCCTCGTCCACTTCCTCCGCATTGACCAATGAGCTTCTCAGGCTCTTGACGTACCCATCCTGTTTTTGCGCGTTGTCGTTCATCGTCAGGAAACTGGTATTCAGCGTCGAGATGGCATCTCCCACCAGTGATCTGATCTGCAGCAATTCGTCCTCGAGCAACTGCATTTCCGAGCCGACACGGAAACGAAGACGCTCGAACTCCGGCTGCACAATCGCCAGCGCGTCGGCCTTTCCTTCCGGACTTCCCTTGCCCTGATGCGAGCGATCCCGTGCAAAATCCATCACGCGACCGCTCCAGCCGAAGAACCGGTCCAAGCGACGAAGCGCGAGCATGCCCAGCAGCGGTACGAGAAGCCAAACTCCTCCCCAACCGCGGCTTCCAGCCAGCCAACCGACGCACACCGAAGCTGTGATCCACCCGGCACCCTCCCAAACACCGCCCCCGAGGGTTCGTGATACCCAAGAACCCGTTCTATCTCGGATTTCGGCCCAAACGCTGCGACTCCCGCTCACTATCGCCTCCCATGCTCCGTACCATGGCCGTCGAGAGCAGAGACCGTATCCATCACCGCGCCCGCGATCTTGTTCAACGAAAAGATCTGATCCACTGCACCGACTTCGACGGCCGATCCCGGCATACCCCAGACGACCGAAGTGGCCTGATCCTGAGCGATCGTCG
>JALUUK010000080.1 GCA_027021395.1 Acidobacteriota bacterium | reverse complement strand
TCCGTCGTCGTTGGCCCAGACCAGCAGAGGGTTGTCACGTCCGGTGCCGGTATGGCAGTGGTCGCAGTTGAAGACCCAGTCCCTGTGCCGTTGATGCAGTGGTCCCCGATCGATGAAACCGGTATGGCACTCGGCGCAGTATCCTTGGTCTTGGGTGTTGGGGTCGTGGTACGACTCGAAAGAGAGCGTGCCGGCCGTGGCCAGGGCCGCGGCGGCCCATGCCGCAAGCCACCAAAGACCCTTTCGATTCGTCATTTTCGCCTCCTCTCCGGCCTCTGGCCGCGTTGGAGTCCCGGCCGGCGAAGTCAGCGGATGTTAGGCGATGGAGACCGCGAGGGGGCTCTCGACACAGCCAAGGCAGCAAAATAACTTACGCGTAATTTATTTTGCTGTCAAATCCCCTCCTTCCCCTATTGCATTCCACGAAATCACGCGCTGTTGGATGGGCGCGAAAGCGCCCGTGTGCTGCGGTTCCTCATGTCCAGAGATCTTGGGTACCGACTCCCGTTCTCTCCCGGCGGCACCCCATCGCGTGCGTATCCGTCTCGTCGCTCACACCGTAAACTGACTCGTGATCTGTCTCATCGCCTCGGCTAGACGAGATGATTCGGAACAAATGTTCTCGGCGGAGGAACTGGTTTCAGAGGAACTGTTTGCGACTCGGGCGATGCTCTCGCTGATTTCGGCGGTGCCCGATGCGGCCTCGCTGATACTTCGGCTGATTTCCTGCGTGGTTACCGTCTGCTCCTCCACGGCACCCGCAATCGAGGTCTGCATGTCCCGCATTTGCTCTACGACTTTCAGAATCTCGCTGATGGCCTGAACAGCTTCTTCCGTGTCGGCCTGGATTGCTGCAATCTGGGCAGCGATTTCTTCGGTTGCTTTGGCTGTCTCGCCGGCGAGTTCTTTGACTTCATTGGCGACGACTGCGAAACCTTTGCCTGATTCGCCGGCTCGCGCAGCTTCAATCGTGGCATTGAGCGCCAATAGGTTCGTTTGTTCCGCAATCGAGGTGATGACCTTGATGACATTGCTGATTTGGTCCCCGCTTTCACCAAGCCGCACGACCGTCATATTGGTTCGGGTCGTTGTATCGGCGGCGTCCGCGGCGATCTTGGCCACTTGGCTGGTGTTCTCTGAGATCTCCCTGATGCTGGTTCCAAGTTCTTCGATGCCTGTAGCCACAGTTTGCACGCTAACGTTGATTTCCTCGGAAGCGGAAGCCACAATCTGGGCCTGCTCTGAGTTTTGGCTAGCTATCGACGTCATGGTTCGACCATTTGAAATTAGAGAAGCCGAGGACTCTGCAAGCTCATTTCCCCGACTACGCATCTGTGCGACACTCTCGTTGAGATGCCCAAGGGCCGCATTTATCGCATCTGCCATTCTCCCTAGTTCATCTCGGGAGGTAATCGATATACGGGTGGTGAGATCTCCCTGCCCTAGTCGGCTCATGGCTTCAACAATCTGGGAAGTCGAGCGCAGCAGATCGCGAATGATTAGATTTGCTATTCCGACGACGACGATCATCGTGATGAGCAACAACGAAACGGAACGCAGAACTCGCCAAGAGGCAATGGAAGCAAGGTCGCTCGCGTGGCTTTTGAGGGTTGAAGCCAAATGATTCTCGACCTGCTTTAGGGCGTTGATTCGACCGGTCGCGGCAGAGAACCACATGTCGGCATCGATTCCAAATCCATCCGCTCCTGCGTCAATTCCTCTCGATTCGCCCAGCGCGTCCTCGCTCAAAGAGATTCCGCGATCGAGTGCGATCTTGCGCATGGATGCGACGGTACGTACATCCTCGCCGGTCAATAGTTCTCGGAACACCCCAACGACATCTCGTGGAGATGTCGTTTCGAAGAACCCGAGTGAAGTGTCTTGCTGCGCCAGCAAACTGACGAACTTTCTGTACATGCCGGGGGCAAATCTTCCACGCGCAAACGTATTTGCCAAAACGGCACGTTCGATGCCGGCGCATTCTTTTCCCCAAAGGAACGAAGCGAATCCAGCCGACAAGACGGCAGTTTTGGCATCGGAACTCAGGCCAGGCATCAGGCCGACGACGGCGAGCAACTTAGAGTTTATGTCGGTATAGTAGGCGAGTACGTCGGCAGTTGAGATCGAAAGAGAATTGACAGCCGAGCGTTTCGTGTCAAGCTCCCGCAATGCCTGCAATGCTTCTTCCAGGGATTGCCCGAGAGACGGATCGTAGGCGTCAAGGCTGGCCGTTTCGATGACTTGGTCCATCTCGGATACCAGCTGATTCGTGTCTCGGCGCTGGTTTTGTAGCTCGGCGCTGAAGGATTTTCCCTTGCTTCCGAGGAAGCCTGCCGTCATTCCTCGCTCTTTCTGCAGCTCATGGACGAGGTTGGAAGCACAGGCGACAATTGTAGTCAATTCCTCCAATGCCAACGCATCCGATCTGGACCGAAGTGTATGAATGACCCGTCCGGATGACACCCAGGCAAAGGCCATCAGCGGTAGAAGCACTAGTACCCCTAATTTGTTTCGTATGCTCAGGTTCCTCAACAATCTTGACATGGTCTTCTCCACATAGGAACGTGCTCTTCGGCAGCGAGCCGTCCTTCCGGTCGTTGGCATCAGCCGTTGTGGTTGCATCACGGCAATGCGACGCCGAGGGGGGATTTTCTTGGAGGGGGGCGTGATCGCCGAACATCACCGACTAAGAAGAATGGCCTCAGCGTTCACGCTTGTATCGGATAAGCCAACATTGAACTTGAGTATTTCGACTGGATTTTTCTATTTCTCGAGGTGATGTGATCTCACTTTTTCATAGATCTGCCATTGAGACTATTGTCGATTATCAACACTGTTTCGAAACGGTCTAATGTCAAGTGACGTTGTTGGCTTCAGGCGGGACGCGGAAGGTAGCGGTCGATCGTATTCGCGAATTCGTTCGCAGCGCTAGGGTACGTGAGCCTCACAAAGGAGTTGCTCGAGAATCTTGTAGATTACGAGCAAGAACAAGAAGTAGTGAAGCATTCTCGAGGGGAGTCGCGCCGGCTTGGATCCGACTAGGCGGTATGCCAATTGGGGGGAGCCCGGAACATATCGTTGTCTCGTGGGGTATTTGCCGACGGGCGAGAGAGAGAATGGGGGCCGAGTACGTGCGTCAACCAAGTAGTGTTATTCTCTACTGATGTCTTGCGGCGAAATTCTTGAAGTGAAGTTGTCATCGACGATGGTGGGAAGCGAAAGGCCAAGCAACGATTTGCCTGCAGAAGGGCTGGCGAGCACCACCAGTTCGTCTCCATGTTGCGGGTCGGCACTGCGTTCATTGAAGAGCAGACGAAAAAGGGAAGTGTCTTGCGCTATAGTTCGCCGATGCTGCGGGCTGCGGGTGAGGGTGTGATGAGCGGAGTGTTGAGACTGTCATTCCATGGCGCGGCCGGTACGGTGACGGGGTCGAAGCATCTCGTCGAAGCGGCCGGAATGAAGATTCTGCTCGATGCCGGGATGTTCCAAGGGCTCAAGCGCCTGCGCTTGAAGAACTGGGATGCGCCGTCGTTCGACCCAAAGGCGATCGATGCCGTGCTGCTGAGCCACGCTCATGTCGATCACTTGGGCTACTTGCCTCGTCTCGTGCGTTTGGGGCTGGACGCACCTGTCCTCAGCACGCCGGCCGCCTTCGATCTGTCGGAACTAATGCTGCTCGATGCAGCGAAGATCCAGGAAGAGGACGCGCGCTGGGCCAACAAGAAGGGCTATTCCAAGCATAGGCCCGCTTTGCCTCTCTTCGATCGAAAGGATGCTCGCAGGGCTCTCGACCTGCGCCGGAAGCAGCCCTACCGGCGATGGCTTCGCTTCGATCCCGGCGGTGCGTTCCGTGCCCGCTTTCACAATGCCGGGCATATCCTCGGCTCCTCCTTCATCGAGATGGAAATGCCGCAGCAAGGTCGGAAGCTGCGCCTCGTCTACAGTGGCGATATCGGTCGATATGACGGGGCGCTTCATCCGGATCCAAGACCGCTGCCGCCTTGCGACTACCTGATCATGGAATCCACGTACGGGGGAAGGAGACATACGAAACGTTCTTTTCCGGCACAGATCGAGCAACCCGTA
>JALUUK010000079.1 GCA_027021395.1 Acidobacteriota bacterium | reverse complement strand
CGAGCCCATGCGGCAGATTGATAAAAATCGCCGTTGCGCCAAGAGTTTGACGAATCGACGACATCACGCGTTCGTGATCGGCGCCGACGCGGTCGAGCTTGTTGATGAAGGCGAGCCGCGGAACCCCGTAGCGATCGGCCTGATGCCAAACGGTCTCACTTTGGGGTTCGACTCCCTCGACTCCCGAAAAAATCACGACGGCGCCGTCGAGCACACGCAACGAACGCTCGACTTCGGCGGTAAAATCCACATGGCCGGGAGTGTCGATCAAGTTCACTTGATGATCATTCCAAAGAAAAGACGTTGCGGCGGCGGAGATGGTGATTCCGCGCTGCCTTTCGTCCTCGCGGTGATCCATGAATGCTTCACCGTCGTGCACCTCGCCGATACGGTGAGTCAGGCCGGCATAGTAGAGAAAACGTTCGCTCGTCGTCGTCTTTCCCGCATCGATATGCGCGATGATTCCGATATTTCTGACGCGTTCGAGGGGGGCCAACGACATGGATCACTCTTGGAATGGAATGGAGTTTACCGCCAAGACGGTACCCGTCAACGCAAGAAACCCGCGAATCCCTCCGGAAGAAACCCGTCAGATCGTGCGCCCAAGATCCTTCGAGCACCTGTCGCCGCGATGATCCGATCTGCTTTGCACTGATTCGAAGATCGCCGGAAAACCGATACTGAAGGTCGTTCCCTTCCCGGGCGTCGAATCGACCTCGATCCGCCCCCCATGCTCGCGCACGAGCCCGTAGGTCACGAAAAGGCCCAGCCCGGTCCCCGTGCGACCGCCCGTCGTCAAAAATGGGTCGAAGATATGCGGCAGCATCTCTTCCGGAACCCCCGGACCGGTATCCGTCACATCGACCTGTACGAAGTCGGCCGACAGCCGCGAACGCAGCGAGAGCACACCGCCATGCGGCATGACGCCCATCGCATTGAGCACCAGATTCAAGATCGCCTGATACACATGACGGCCTGCTGCATCAACCGGGGGAAGGCCGTCTCCGAATTCGCAAGACACCGCGATGCCGCGATGGGTTGCGCGCGTCTCGCACAAGGCCAGGACTTCCTTGATCGTGGCGTTGACGTCGATCGCACCGCGCCCGGGCTGCGGACTTCGGTGCAGGTACAAGAGATCGGCGACGATTTGACGAATTCGACCGACCGCCTGCCCGAGGCTCTCCCACGACTTTCGTTCCGAGAAATCCTCTGGAAGAGCGTCCGAGATCAAAGCGAGGTGGGAGAAGATGGCTTGCAAGGGATTGTTGATCTCGTGCGCGACCCCTGCGGCCAACTGCCCGGTCGCCGCCAAGCGGTCGGTTTGGCGAAGTTGCTTTTGCATGAGATTGCGCCGAGTGATGTCGCGAAGCACCACTCGCACTTCGCGCAACGAACCATCCTCATGGAAGACCACCACCGCATTGGCCATGCATTCGACGTTTGCTTCCCCCTTGCGGCGCACCTGCACTTCGAAATTCTCGAGCTGCCCCTTTTCGAGAACATTCCCCATAGCCACGTGGACCGCGCGGCGCGAGGTCTCGTCGAGAAAACACTGAAAGCGGCGTCCGACGATTTCTTCTCGACCGAAGCCGAGGCGGGAAAGAACGGTCAAATTGACTTCTTCGATGCGGCCGTATGGACCGATCGTGACATAGAGATCGGGGCTCGTATTGAAGAGATCGCGGTACTTCTCCTCGGATCGCGCAAGATCTCGCGTGCGCCGCTTCACGAGCCACTCCAGATCCGCAGCGTATTTCTCCAAGCGTTCGGTCATGCGATGCGACTCGCTCACGTCGGTCGCGCTGATGACGACTCCGCGGATCTCTCCGCTGCCTTCCCTCCACGGGCTGATCTCCATCACCAGCCAGCGAGACCCGCGGATCGAGGGTACGTCGTGCTCGAAACACTGGCTCACACCAAGACGAATACACGATCTCGTGGCGCTGATGAATTCGCTCCGGGTTCCGGCATCGCAAAGGCGCAGCAGCGATCGCCAACTCGTGATCTTCTCCCTCGGCAAGCCGAAGAGTTCTCCGGCCCTCGGATTGACCAACACGACCCGTCCATTGAGATCGAAGGCGACCAGAGCGATGCCGAGACCGGCGATGAAGTCCTCGATACTCTCGCGCTGGCCGCTTTCCATCCTCCACGACGACACACGAGGCGGAGCATAGTCCGCACTTCCATTCTGCAAAATGCGCCGATGAGTTAGCCGATCGAGATCGCTCCGAGGCTCCCGGTTCTTGTGACCCATGCTCACTCACCGAGCAGATCGTCGATATGGCGGATCAGTGTCTCGACGTCTTGCGGCTTTTCCAAGAGCAGATCGGCGCCTTGTAAAACGGTGATTTCCTTGTTGCCCCCTCCGGGATAACCCGTCAAGACGATCACCTTCACCTCGTCGGAAGAGGCGATGCGGCGCAACTCCCCGCAAATCTCGAGCCCGTTCATGCCCGGCATCATGATATCGAGAATGGCCAAGTCCGGACGAAAATGAGCGAGCTGGTAACCGGCTTCGAAGGCGTTGGCTGCCGTCGCGCTCTCGTACCCCGTCAGGCGCGTGATGGCCCGGGCGAGGCCATGACGCACGTCGCCTTCATCGTCTACGACGAGAATGCGGTGCGTCCCCGTTCTCGTGGCTGCTTCCACCATTTTCCCGCCTCCGCATTGCGCCCCATTCTACACATGCCGGTACCGAGATTGTTAAAGAATATGGTGTGGGGATCTCGATGCCGGAGCGGCGGGCGCCACATGCCGGGCGGATCAGATTGCGACGTATGATGGTGATGCGAACGGACTGGAGCGGGAAACGGGACTCGAACCCGCGACCCCGACCTTGGCAAGGTCGTGCTCTACCAACTGAGCTATTCCCGCTCAGGTCAACGAGGCGGGGATGCTAGCGGTTGACCGGGGAACTGTCAAGGTAGGTTTCGCTTGGCTTCTTCGCGTCATTTGTGGGCTCGGAGCGCCCATTCTCGCCGACCAGGAAAAGGGTGCGCGAAGGCTCGACGAAAGGGGGAGGATAGACCCAGATCGGAATGCGCGACGTCGCATTCGACAGATCTTCCCGGCTCTCTTTCCGCCGGTGTCGCCAGAGCAGGAGCGCACCGAGGACGAGACCGGCGGCAAAGCCGCCGAGGTGAGTCGAAGCCGAAAGTGACGTCGCACCCGAAACCTGCTGCAAAGCGATTTGAAAGACCGCCCAGAGCAGAGCGAGCGCTATGACGGGAACACCGAAACGAGCGCCGAACGGCAGAGCAGAGAGAAAACGAAACCTTACCGACGGCGCAAGGATCGCAAAACCGGCAAAAAGCGCAGCGGCCCCACCCGAGGCACCGACCAAGGGAACAGGAGAATAGGGATCGGCGAAGAGGTAAGCCAATTCGCCGAAGAGCGCTCCCGCACCGAAGAGCAGCAGCATGGCCCTCGCTCCGAAACGGGTCTCGACTCCGGCACCCGCCCACCAGAGAGCGACGGCGTTGACCAGCAGATGCCAGAATCCGGCATGAACCAAAGGCCCGGTCACGAAAGTGAACCAGGACCGACGAGCCGGTACGAAACCGTACTTCATCAGCGGCAGTTCTTCGAGATCGCTCATCAAATCGGCCTGCAGCCTATCGAAGCGTTCTCGCCCCGCCCCGGCTTCGTCGCTCGCTTCGACATCCGCTCGCCCCCAGGGCGCCGCCGCGCTGAACTGCCCCGCCAAGAGCTTCTGCAGCGAAGCCCGCACCTTCCACTGGGGATGAGCATTCGAAATCGTGATCACTTCCCGGATCTTTCCGGAGACTTCCGCCTCGTCGGGCCCCGGCAGAACCGTACACGAGAGCAGGGCAAAGCCCATCACCGCGATCAGCGCCGCGGTCGCTCCTGCACGCCGACCGGCATGCGGTTCGGGACCCAAGGGAATGAAGGGCATGCCTTCAATCTTGTGTCCATCGCAGCCTCGGACCAGGGCCGAGCGCAGAGACGAGAGCGTATCACTCGTCGCCGCGCAACGAGCGAAAATGCGCGCCGACCGCCTCGAGCAGCACTTCCGGATCCGTATGCCCCGACAGGGACCGCCTCAGATCCTGTCCGCGCGGTATGGAACGGGAATACCAGCC
>JALUUK010000078.1 GCA_027021395.1 Acidobacteriota bacterium | reverse complement strand
TTTTCCCCACCCTCTCGTCTGGTGGGCCATGCGCCGGCTCTACCGGGAACGAGAACTCGTCTGCGACGACGAAGTGATCCGTATGACGAAGGACCCCACCACCTACATGCGCGCGCTGATCGAAGCGGCGAGCTTCGCATCGAAGCACCGGGCGCGCTGGGCGATCGGCGTTCCCTTCGCCCGAAAAGCCACTTTGCTTCAACGGAGAATTCAAATCATGGCCGCCAAGAAAAGTTCCGTAAGCTCTCGACGCATTCCTCTCGCCGCACGCGCTCTACTCGTCGGCGCGGCGCTGCTGCTGCCTTGGGCGGTCGCCGCCGAAACCGCGAAGCCGAAAGCGATCGTCCCACCCCCGCCGGCAGCCGGCGACGCCGGCTTCGTCGTGCTGCAACTCGAAATTTCGGAAAGCGGTGCGGTGACGCGCGCCGAAGTTCTCGAAGAGTTCCCGCCGCAACTCGGCCTCGGCAAGAAGGCCAAGCGGCGAGCGCTCAAATGGAAGTACGATCCCCAAGTCGATCGGGACGGTCGCCCCGCGAAAAATTCGCTGACGGTCCGCATTCCCGCGCGAACCCTGCTCGGCGCGCCCAAGATGCACGATCCTCACCTAGACCTCCGAGACCCGAAGATGCACGATCCAAACTTGGACCTCGGAGACCACGGCCCGAAGCCGGCCTTGCCGGCGCCTCCGCCCCCAAGCGCCTCCGCCGCACCTCCGCCGCCGAGACCCGAGCGTTTCGATCCGCCTCGCCCCGCCGACGCCGATCAAGACGGACCATTCCTCGCCGGAATCGACGGCGTGGAAAACCCGGAGATCCTCGAAGCCACCAGAGTGATGCCCGAGTATCCCTTGCTCGCGAAACGCGCGCGCGTCGAGGGTAAGGTCTACTTGCGGGTCGTCATCGACCGTGAAGGCTACCCGCGCGACATCACGGTTCGCAAAGAACCCGCGGCAGGACTCGGCTTTGCGGAAGCGGCGATCGATGCCGTCCGCCAATGGCGATACAGACCGGCCACGAAGAACGGCGAAGCGGTCGACGTCTACATCACGGTCTTCGTCACTTTCTCCCTAGAAGACGGCTCAGGCGCGGACAAGGAAGGTGGATCGGAACCCAGAGATCTCGGCGATCCCATCTAGCGAGAATGGCGAGGGCTCTGCATCCCGGCGATGACGCTGGTCACTTCGACGAGCGAGCCGGCCGGCTCAGTCCAGCGCCTCGAGCGAAAACGGCGGGAGTTGTTGGGGGGCGCAGCCGAGTTCTTCCTCGAGCCCCTCGGGGGTCGCCGGTGTGCGCCATAGGCAAAGCTGCGGCGCGAGGTAGTTGCGATCGGGAATGGCGAGAATCCCCGACGAGTCGATGGCGATCTCGGGTATGTACAACTCGCTCTGCCAGACCGTGCGCAAAACCTCTCCGCTTTGCGGATTGAAGGCCAGCACTTTGTTTTGGTAATTCTCGTCGGTGACGATCACATAGGCCAGATCGTCGCGAGCGACGGCTAGGCCCGAGATGTTGCCGCCCGCATCGTCATCGTCGAGAACGACGCCTTCGAGCGCATGATTTCGTGCATCGACCACCACCACGCCACCGCTGAGGTCTTTGGGAAGCAAACCGGCGAAGACCCCGGAGAGCACCACCCAAAGCTTGCTCCGGCCATCCGCTCCTTTTCTGACGATCAGATCCGTTGGATTGTCGCCTCCCAGTGGAATCGCATTCAGCACCAAATCGCTCGCCGGATCGATCACCAGCAACTTGCCCTCGGCGTATTCCGTAAAGTTCTTCGAAATATCTTGCAATGCGACGAAGACTTCGCCCTCGACTTCGACCAGACGCGTCGCTCGCGGCGTCCCGTCCGAATTTTCCGCCCACTGCGAAAGCGGTATCTTCCCCCGGCGGGCTCCGCCCTGCGGCCGAAGAATCAAGATGTCACCGAAGGACGCGCCATAGCGCGTGACATAGAGCTTCGACGGCGAAAGCTCGAGCACGTCCTGAGGATTCGATCCCGGACCGACACCCGCCTCCCAACTCGCCCGGAAATCGTCCGCCGGGTCCAAACGCTGCAGGTTGTCATAGCCCAAGCGATTGACGACGTAGACCGACGATGCGGTACGGCGAATCACGGCATCGGGAGAAGTCAATTCCAAGCGATGGCGCGCGACGATCACTTCCTGTCGTCTTTGCGATACTTCCGAAACACGTCCCCCGGACAGGAAGTCACTGCCTGCGACGATGAAGCGACGACGACGCCAACCGGAAAACGTCCCCTCGAGAGAAGTCAAACTTTCCAGCGAACGCCCTGAGACGGAATCATCCGGTAGACGACGACCGATCAAGGTGTACTCGAAGCTCGTATTCTCGATGGCGATCGGGCCGATACGCCGGGTGCTCCAATCCTCTCCATCCACCAGGACCTCGGTCTTGCCCGTGGAATGCTCCACGACTTGCGCAGAAGCGCCGCCTGCCTGCGCCGCCAAGTATTGAACGCGCGCATCGTGAAGGCCGTCGCCTCCTCGATCCGTCGAGACTTCGATCTGCAGCAGGACACCGTTCCTGCCGCTCGGCGAGATCGTCAGATTCGGTAGATCGACGTCGATATCCCATTGCACGCCGAGCGGCGCGGCATCGCGGCCGCTCGGCGTGGTCGATGACGGCCGGTAGTCGGAACCGCAGCCGGCGCCGAGCACGAGCACGGCGAAGACGACGAGGCACTTGGATGTGATCCTCACCGGCTCTTTCTCTCGACGGCGGCTACGACCTTTGCTCACCTTCACCGGCTCCTCCAACCGAGGTGCATGGCGATCAGGCGGCCGGGCAGAGGATAGCGAGCCACATCACGCGTCTCGCGATCGAAGACGTTTTGCACGTCGATTCCCAACCGCCAGCGTCTCGAAAGATCCGCACCGAAGTTCAGCGCATGCCAGACTCTCGCCGGAAGACGTCTTTCCGGCGTATTCAGGCTGTCCGTGCCGTTCGAGCCGACGTAGACGATCTCCCATTCCGCGGACCACCGCTTGGACTCGTAGCCGACGGCGATGCGGCCCTCACGCTCGGGCCAACCGACGAGCGGCTTGCCGTTCTGCGGACCGCCCGCGGCATTCTGCGTGAAGGTCAGGCTGCCCGTGGCGTCGATTCGCCAACCTTTCAGCGGCGCGAATCCGAGAGAAAGCTCTAGACCTTGGATCTTCGCACGATCGAGATTGAAAGCCACGACCGTCGACTGCGAGTTGGCCTGCAGCAAGATCAGGTCGCGCACGCGGCGCGCAAACCCCACCGCCTCGACGGACCATGCCCCGTTTCGGGAGCATGCCGTACCGACTTCGAAACTCTCGCCTCTTTCCGGTACGAGCCGGGGATTTCCGACCACCGTGCCGCGATCGCCGAAAAGATCGAGCAATGTCGGGATGCGCACGAAATGACCGATGGAAGAACGAAGCTCGCAGGCGCCGCGCAGGTCGTAGACCACACCGACTTTGCCCGCGACGTAGTCCTCGTTCCGCAAGATCCTTTCGTCGCTCCCGCCGCCGAAGGTCTGCCGATCTCGCTTTTGGATCACTTGCATCGAGGGAGCCACCACCCACCGGCCGCTCGCGAAGCTCTCTTCGAACGTCGCCGTCCACGTCGTTCGTTTCATGCGACCGCGATCGATCACGGGAAGCTGGAAATCCCTTACGCGCGCACTCTCACCGCGCCATCCCAAGCGCAGCATGCCGCGGTGCCGCCCGCGCCCGAGAACCATCGTCATCGAGATCTCGTCTGCGATGAGATCCGTCTGCTGATTCTCGGCGCCGATGCCGATTTCGCTTTGCGGATCGCGGTAGATCAGGCGACTTCGCGAATCGCTGGCCTCGACGAGAAGCGTGCGCATCACTCCACTTCCCCGATACCGCCAATCGGCCTGAGCCAAGGTCCAGTCGTCGTCGAGACGTGCAAAACGGGAACGTATCGAATCGATGCCCGGAACGCCCTGGGCGCGGCTTTGGCTCCGCAATCCGAGACTGACTTCACCGCCGAACAGATCATCGAATCCCCCGCGCAAAGACCATGTATGGGTGGCTATGTCGTTGTTTTGTCTCTGCGGCCGTTGATCGTCTTCCGGTACGGAGAGCGTGCCGCGTGTATCGAGATAGCGAAAGTTTCCATCGCTCGCAAAACCCTCGTAGTCGAGTCGCCATCGCCCCCAACGCCCGAAATCATTCTCGCTCTCGAGCACCATGCGGCGCGTCTCGAGTTCGCCACCCAAGATTCCGATCGCCTGCTGCGCTTGGGAATCCGGTGCGCGCGTACGGATGTCGACCACGCCGCCGAGGCCGAAAAGGCCGAGTTCCGCCGGTGCAAAACCGCGATACACGCGAATCTCTTCGATGTTGCCGATGGGAATCGACGAAAGATCCACCGGACCGCCGAAGGCTTGATTCAGGGGCACGCCGTCGAGAAGCACCAGAGTTTGCTCGGCGGTCGATCCCCGAATGGCCACCGTCGAATACCGGCCGAGCCCCCCGTAGTCCCGCACCCGCACTCCGGGCACGCGCCTGAGTGCGCCGCCGAGATCGAGCGCCCGCCGGTCGAGTTCGGATGCGTCGATCACCGTGACGAAAGCGGCGGGATCGTCGGTGGCTCCTTGCCGACGAACTTCCACTTCTTCCCGCACACCGCTGTCTTTCGTCTGCTCCCCTTGCCCGCCGAGCCCCTGTGACGACGCGGCGCAAGCGAGCACGAGGCATACGCTCAAAGACATACTTCGGCGGCGGATCAAGGACATCCGCTTTCGGGAACGCGCGGTTTGAGCGAAGACGAGCGTCCAAAATGCGTGCTCGTATCGCGCCTGACGAGATAGTACCAGCCCTCTCCGAGGCTCGGGGAGAGATCGTCGCAAGACCAACGCACACCACCCGCCTGCGAGTCGAGGCACGTGGCTGTGCCGAGCGATATCTCGGCGGCCGCTTCAAAGAGCGCCGAAAGAGGTCCGCGAATGATCTGCACCGTCGCCGTCTCCGACAGCCAAGTCCACCTGAGCACGGTGCAAGCGCTGCCCTCGAGGTACAGTCGAGGCTCTTCCACGTAGTACGGCGTGATTTCGGCGGAGGTCGGCGAACGACAGGATGCCGCCTCACGACCGTCATCCGTGCCGTCCGCGTCGCTGTCGACGAGATCGACCTGCGAGGCGAAAAAGACCTCTTCTTCACGATCGCTCAGTCGGTCGCCGTCGAGATCCGGGCCGGCCGGGGCGACGGGGCGACCGTGCAAGACGATGATCGTATCGAGGTCGAATCCATCGGCGGCTCCGGGAACACCGTTTTCGGAACGTGCGTCGCGAATGCGCACGAAGCGAGCTTCGGTCATACCGACGTCGGCAAGATCGAAGGCGTCGCCGCCGGCGCCGGAAACCCCACCCTGCCCCTCCGGATCCCAGGTGAAACGGTCGTCGGGAATCGTCCAATTGCCGCTGAAGGTCGGCGTGCTCCCCGCCAGACCGCCGAGTTCGCGATGCTGATTCTCGTCGATGTTCGCGCCGCGCGAACGATCGAGCGCCGCCTGATCGAAAGGCATCATCTGCCAGGAAAGACCGTCGCTAGAGACTTCGACCGTGCCGAGTTCGGCAAAGACCGTAAATCCTTCACCGGGATTCTCTGGAACCGAACCGACGAAGAAAGCATTTTCGAAGACGATGAAGTCGGGGCCGGGGCGGTCTTCGATGACGATATCGTCGAAACGGTAGACCATCTCCCCTCCCGGTCCGAGACTAGCGACGCTCGTACCGCCCACCAGAGGCGACGACTCCGCGGGTGGGCCGAGCACGATCCCCGGTAGGTTGACGGCGCCGTAGCGGGCCCCTGCATCGGGGCCCGCCGCAGACCAACGCTCGACAGCATCGGGAAAACAATCGATCGGAAACGAGCGCTCGGCATGGTCGGCCCCGAACGAGAGCATCGGCGCGCCGGCCAGAAGCGCGATCGCAACGACGATGCGACACGGCGCCGCCCTAGCTGCGTCCCGCACTTTCCTCTTGGCCATACTTCGAACGCTTCGAGGACGAAGCTTAGAAACCTGCGCGGTCGAAAGATAGCAGTGCATCGAGCATCTCCTTCAACACGACGCGTCCTTGGCGTGCCGCGAGTCCGTGGTAGTGAACGCGGGCCACGAGACCGGGCTCTTCGCCGCCGAAACCGTCATGCCACAGCGTCAGACCGACCGTATCCAAGACGTATTCCGGTTTCGATAGGGCTTCGATCGGTACGACGGCAAGAGCACCATCGATCGGCAGCAGCGAAGCGTTTTCCGTGATGCGCTGAACGGAAAAGACGACGATGCCGTCCTCCGGGCGTTGTTCGATCACCGCCAAGAGCGGCTGATCGAGCGGGAGCATGGTTTGCGCACTCCCGTAGGAAAGGTTCGCGAACGAACCCAAGGCATCGAAAAGCGGGCTGTCTTCATTGGCCGCCCCGAAAAGGGCCGGCGAAAGATAGGGCCCCCCGAAAAACGGCGAGACGTTCGGGAAGTAATCCCATTCCAGAAGTTCGAAGGTGTCACCCGCATAGCTCTCGAAGTTGCCGGTGCGCTCGAGTCCCGTGCTTTCCGAATTCCAAAGTCCCCAGGAGATCTGGAAAAAACCGTAGGGGTCCGCGCGGAAGTCCTCCGAATCGATGACGAGAATCGCCGCAGCGGTGAAGGCGTCATCTCGAGTCCAGCTTTCGTCCAAGCGCCAACCCGCAGTCCCCGCCGACATGCCGGAGTGATAGAGCGCTTCGAGCGAACCTCGAGCGTCGCCGGGAAATGCCGGTGCGCTATCGACCCATACGAGTCGTTCGAGCGCATCGCCTTGGGAGACGAAGTCCGGCGCGTAGGTGGGATCAGAAGAAAAATCGACGACCTTGGCTGCTCCAGCCGGACGAAGCTCCGCGCCGGCAGGCTCAGCGGCCGAACTCAGGCCCCAAAGCGCGAGCCAAACGGTCAGCGAAGCGAGGATACGAAGGGAGTGCTTTTTCATGATGAAGCTCCTGTTCTCGTGCGAAGACGTCCGCGAGCACGATCTCCGAGGGGCTCATCACGCAAGTCTTGCGACACGCGACGTCGGAGACCGAAACCAGCGGAGCGGCCTTCGCCATCGTGTGCATGGGAAAATAATAAAGCCCTCGCATCCCGAAAGCCGCGCAAGCGCGAAACGCGCCGAACGGTCTTCAGCGAGGGGCTCGTCCCTGCCGCAGCGGACCCATGCCCGCGCGACCTGCCACGTTGTCAGCGGTGCGACCTGCCCCTGGTCGGTTGCCCGGAAGTCATGGAACGCGACTCCGGGCCGCACCTTCGGTTCGGGTCGGTCTCCTGGCTTGCGGGTCATCCGAGATGTCGCGCCTTCCCGGGAGATGAGTTCTCCTAGTGGCCGATCGCAGCATCGAGCGCGTTCGAAGCGCTTCGACGCTGCGAACCATGCGACAGCCGTCACCGCTCACAGTCGCCGGGCGGCAGGGGATTCGCACCCCTTTCCCGTCACCCGAACTCCACCCACGAAGAGCCTGTCCCGCCCTTCGCCGGCAGGGCTTTCTACCACGACCGCCCCACCCTTGTCGAACCCAAACCTTCGTGGGATCACGTGCCGCGGCTGAGGGGAGCGATCTGGGTGAAACCGTTGGCGCGGCGGAATAGGTCTTCCGCTAGGGCCTCGATGCGAGCTTCGCTCAGCCAAGCTTCGGGGATCACGCTGAGGTACTCCGCGGCCTCGGGCGATTCGAGCCAGGACCCGAGAAACGAAGCACCGCTGAGAATCGTCATTTCGTTTTCGTTGCAGGTCAGCAGCGTCGATCGCGCGCCGTTTGGAGCACTCGGACCGCTCGAGATGCGCGCGCTGGGAATGTGCAGGCGAAAGAGCACGCTCTGCCGCTCGGCATCGTGCAGAACCTCGACCACGCCGCCGGGGGTGGACTCGAGTCGGCAAACGAGTCCGGCATCGTCCGCGCGGCTGATGCGCGCGATCTCTTGGGGAATGTCTTCCGCAAAGCGTTCGACCCAAGTCGAAGAAGGAAGTGGCGTATCCGAGCGCGACATCGCGTCGACCTCGAGCCGACTCTCGCCGGGGGGCCTCCGCCCCGAAAGCGGATGCGCGGAGCGGGCCGGAGCCACGCGCTCGAGAACCTGCGACCACCGCTCCGAGACATCTTCCGCGCAGCGTGCCTGCTCGAACATCAACTCCCGCAGCAGGCGGGCGTCATCCTCTATCGATCTGCCGTCCACGTAGAGGCAGGCCGCCCATTGCAGGCGCTTGGGTCGGCCGGGCACGCGTACGAGGCCGAAGCATCGTCCTTGCTGCGCCCAGCGGTTCAAGTGCCGGAGGTTTTCCGGGCACCAACGAAACCGCCGCAGTAGATCCGTTCGCAGATGGATGCGACAGACGCGCTCACCATCGACGTCGAGAGGGGGCTCGACCCAGAGGTATTGCGCATGTCGAGCGGGCCACCAGGTCAAGCCGCGGGCTTCACGCAAGCTCCAGCGCGGTTCAGGCCTTGATATCGCCACCAGGCGCTGCAACGTTTCGAGTCCCGGATCGATCACCGCGCTTTTCTCGACTTTTTCATGGTGTTTTCTTGGATGCCCCTCAACCGGAACGCCCCGGTGCCGATACGGCGGATATGAGAACCTCTGCAGAGACCGTAGCGGCGATCGATCGCATTGTCGATCGCGGAACGCACGAAATCTTCGCCCAGGCCATCGGCGACGGCGTACCGATCCTGCTCCTGCATCAGGCTCTCGGCTCCTTTCGCGACTACGACCTCGCTCACGATGGCGCGCTCAGCCGCTCCCTGCTCGCTCGAGGTTGCCGAGTCATCGGTTTCGATCTCGCCGGACATGGACGATCGACGCCGGTCGACGGATTCGGTCCGAACTATCTGGATCTGTGTGTGGAAGACGCGGTCGCGGTTCTCGAAACGTTTTCCACCCGACGGGCGGGCGTGCTGGGCATCGGATTCGGCGGGTTGGTGGCCCTCGCGCTCGCCGACCGCCATCCGTCGCGGATCCGCTGCGTGCTCGCCGACTCGGTCACCGGGCTGTGTCCGTCCGTAGCTCCCGAACCGTGGAAAGCGACCGCCACTCCGGAAATCGACCCCACCGGACCGGACGCCGCCCTGGCCCTCGGCTGGCGCCGCTTCGTCGCTGCATTGTCGCGCAGCGAACGGGACGATCCCCGACGGATGGCGCCGGGCTGCCCCGTGTTGATCACCGTGCCCGAACAAAGCGCGGCCGACTCGTGCGCGGACCTTCCTCGTTTCATCCGAAGCCTCCCGGCAGGAACGCTCGCGCGCCTTCCTGTGGCTTCGCCGCCGACGAGTTGGTTCGCAGCGCGTTTTTTTCTGCTCGAGTGCGAGCGATTTTTCGCATCTTACGCCTGATGCGGATCGCCCGCGAACCCCGCCCGTGTTCGCCCCGAAACCGAAACGAAGCTCAAGCGCAGCGTGGGCAGATCCCGCTGACTTCTAGGCGCATGTAGCGGATCTCATAGCCCGTTTCCTCACCGAGCATGGACCGGCAAATGTCAATGACTTCGCCCTTCGGTTCGACGACGGCATGGCACTTCTTGCAAATCACGTGGGCGTGAATATCGGAAGTGCGGACTTCGTAGTAGTGGCGTTCTCCATGCACGTGGAGTAGGTCGAGCTCGTCGACGAGGCCTTTTTCTTTGAGCGCCAGCAACGTGCGATAGACCGTGGCGAGATGAATCGAACGATCCAACTGCTGCGCTCTGGCGAAGATTTCTTCCACGTCGAGATGCTCCGTCGCTTCGTCGAGAATCGTCGCGATGGCTCGTCGCTGAGAGGTCATGCGAAACCCCGCGCGCCGCATACGCTCGATCAAGCTCTCGCTGGGGTGATGGGGAGACACGCTCTCTCCTCTCTCGCCGCCGACCATGGAGCCCGTTCACCGGACCTATCCCCCGACGACCTGGAATCAGGTTATCATCCGACGATCCACTCCGGGAGTCGATTTCATGCGACAGAAGCTGATCAGCGACGCCGTGGAAGAGCATACCTTTCTCGTCCGTCGTTTTTTCGAGCGCTCTAGCGACACTTTGATCCGCGCGTCGGACGCCCTGCTCCGATCGCTTCGAAACGGCGGCAAGGTCCTCATCGCCGGCAATGGCGGCTCGGCCGCCGATGCCCAACACTTCGCAGCCGAATTGACGGGACGCTTCGAAAAGGACCGGCCGGCGATCGCGGCGATCGCCCTGACGACCGATACTTCGGCGCTGACCGCCATCGGCAACGATTTCGGCTTCGAGTACGTTTTTGCCAGGCAAGTCGAAGCGCTCGCTTCGCGCGGCGACGTCTTGATTCTCATCTCTACTTCCGGCTCCTCGCAGAACCTGTTGGAAGCGGCCCGCAGCGCCTCGGCCCGCGGCTTGACGACGATCGGTCTGCTCGGGCGGGACGGCGGCGCGGTCCGCGATCTGGTGGATCACGCGCTGGTGGTCGAAGGAAAGAAAACATCGCGCATCCAAGAAATTCACGGGATCTTGGTGCATCTTCTCTGCGAATCGATCGAGCGAGAACTCTTCGCCGAATGACGAGGCACGAGCCCTGAGGGTATGCGAATCCCGAAGATGGACCATGACAACGAAGACCATCACCGCCGACTGACCATCGTTCACACCGACTTCCATCGCGGATGGGGAGGGCAGATCAACCGTGTGCTCACCGCTTGCGCCGAATTGAGGCGTCGCGGCCATCGCATCATTCTCGCTCTTCCCGCCGGGGGGCGCCCCGCCGCGCGCGCCGCACGCGAAGCCTTCGAAGTCTGCGATGATCTTCGTTTTCGCAAGACGAAATACGTCTTCGACATGGCGCGGGATGCATGGACCTTGCGCAACCTTCTGCGCGAGACCGGTGCCGACGTCGTGCATTCCCACGGATCGCAGGACACCTGGGCCGTCGCGATCGCCAACACGGTCCTTCCCGGTGCTCCGCGGACCGTCCATCTCTTGACTCGACACAATACCAAGCGCGTGCGGGATACGCGGGCCAACCGCTGGCTGATCTCACGAGCCATCGACCGGCTCGTCGTCGTCGATCGCAGCGTGCTCGAACGCTATCGGCCCTTTCTCACGCGGGGAGAACTCGATTCGGGCGAGATCGCGGTGATCCCTAGCCCCCTGCGGCCGGATTTCCACAGCACTGCGCTTCCGAAGCGAAGCGCGCTCCGTGAAGAACTCGGCCGAGACGATACGTCACTGCTCATCGGTACGGCCGCCCGCCTCGCACCGGACAAAGGTCAGAAATATTTGCTCGAGGCCGCCGCCAAACTCCTCCCCCGTTTTTCGCAGATCGAGATCGTGCTCGCCGGCAACGGCGTCGATACGGATAGGCTCACCGAACTCGCCGGGAAACTCGGCATCGCGGCACGAGTTCACTTCCTCGGCTATCGAGAGGATGTCGCGACGGTGCTCGCCGCGCTCGACATTGCCGTCCTCCCCTCGATCGATTGCGACGCTTCCTCCGGCATGCTCAAGGAGGCGCTCGCGCTCGGCATCCCGACCGTGGCCACCGACATCGGTGGGGCGCGCACGATTCTCGACGAGGGCCGCTTCGGCCGGATCGTGGAGGCCGGCAACGCCGATGCGCTCGCCGAGGGTATTTCAGAAACCCTCTGCGATCTCGAACAAGCGCGGATACGTGCGCGAGCGGGTGGAGAGCACATCCGGGCAAAATACACCGTCGAAGGGCTCGGTGACGCCTTGGAGGCGGTTTACTTCGAGGCGCTCGCGGCAAGAGGAAAGCAGACAGCGAAAACTTCGCGAAAACCATGACCGCGAAGTGAAGCGAACCGACCTCCGGAAATGCTCCCACCCCATCAAGAAAAAGCCCGTGAAAACCCAAAATTGACCGTTTCTTTTTGTCTTCGGACGGATTAGTCCTTGCCGGAAGCGCCCCGAGGCCGTAGCGTTCCTATGAATCAGGGGAAATGCGTAGGACGCTATCCGGTTGGGTCTGAGGGAATACCGTGGAATTACATAGGCGAATTCGGACGCTCCGCCTGAGACGGAGCATCACAGGCATCGAACTCGCGCGTCGCGCGGGGGTGAGCCCCTCGTACGTCTCGCTGATTGAACACGGAGAGAAAATTCCCTCCGAGGACGTCGCTGTACGCATCGCTAGGGTGCTCGGCGAGGAGGAGGACCTCTACCGCGTCTGGGCCGCAACCTCGCGCATGGACGAGAAAACCCGCGCCGCGGTCTTGCGCATCCGCAATGCAGAGCCGGCTGCGGTAACAGCCGAACAGACAGTGGGCGGGGAACAGCGAGACCGGACTTGCGCGGCGGTCGCCACCGCCGAAGAGTTCTTCATCGCGCCGCCTCTGCTCGAAGCTAGGCGTCCACCCGGACGTCCGCGAAAGGGCGCGCGCGGCGAAATCGCCGTCTCGCACGACCTCGGCGTCAGCGAAGCCGCGGGCGCCTTCCGGCTGCCTTTGCTGGTTCCGGGCTCGCTGCCGACGAGCTACCCCCCTCTGGAAGAGGATATCGAGTCGCTGATCACCATCGACGGCCGTCTGCTCGGCTGCGAGACCTCGGAAGGGCTGGTTGCGATTCGTGTCGATGAAAGCTCGGGCCGCAATGTGCGATCTTGGCTCGCGCCGCGCGATATCGTCGTGATCGACCGCAATCCGGGATCATTCGATGCCGGGCGCATCCATGCCTTCAAGTTGCCGGACGGCCTATGCCTGACCAAGGCGTCACTGATCTCATCTACACTGCTCTTGCTTCCCGATCCCGCAGCGGGCGAGCAGCCCACGGTCCTACCGCTCGAAAACCGAGGGCAACTCGATGAGATCCTCTACGGTGCCGTCATCTGGTCCGCGCGCTACTGGTAGGTCGGCTCCTTGCCGACCGCAGCCTTGCGCGACAGGGCGATCTTGCCCTGCCGGTCCACTCCGATGACCTCGACGACGACACTGTCTCCTTCCGCCAAAACGTCACCGACCTTTTGAATGCGACGATCGTCGACTTCGGAGAGGTGCACTCGCCCCTCGACGGTCTCCGAGATCTTGACGAAGGCCGCGAAGTCCTTCACCCCCACGACGGTCCCGCGATAGACCTCGCCGACCTCGGGCTCGAGCGTCAAGTTCCGAACCTTTTGCACTGCGGCCGCCGAAGCGGCCGCATCCGGGGCGCAAATCCGAACCAAGCCGTCGTCGGAGACATCGACGGTGGCTCCGGTCGCATTCTGGAGGGCTTGGATGTGCCGGCCGCCGGGACCGATCAGATCGCGAATTCGCTCGCTTCGTATGCGCAGAGATGAAATGCGCGGGGCGCACGAAGACACGTCGTCCCGCGGCTCATCGAGCACCGAGCGCATCTGATCGAGAATGTGAATGCGACCCCGGCGCGCTTGATCAAGCGCCCGACTCATCACCTCGGCGGGAATCGAACCGAGCTTGTTGTCCATCTGTATCGCCGTAATGCCGGCACGCGTTCCGGCGACCTTGAAGTCCATGTCGCCGAGATGATCTTCTTCTCCCAAGATATCCGAAAGCACGGTGTACTTTTCGTCTTCTCGAACCAATCCCATGGCGATGCCTGCGACCGGAGCGACGATGGGCACGCCCGCGTCCATCAGCGCCAGTGTCCCTCCGCAGACCGTCGCCATCGAAGAGGATCCGTTCGATTCGGAAACGTCGGAGACCAGCCGCAGCGTGTAGGCAAAGTCCTCGTTCTTCGGCAAGACCGGCTCGAGCGCTCGATGCGCAAGATGACCGTGGCCGATTTCGCGCCGCCCCGGCCCGCGATTCGGCCCGACTTCTCCGACGGAGTACGCCGGAAAGTTGTAGTGCAGAAGAAAGCTCTCCTTTCGAAGGCCTTCGAGAGATTCCACCATCTGCTCATCGCGCCGCCCGCCGAGCGTGCACGAGACGAGCGCTTGTGTCTGCCCCCGCGTAAAGATCGCCGAGCCGTGGCAACGCGGCAGCCAGCCCACTTCGCACCAGATCGGTCGAATCTCTTCCGGGCGACGGCCGTCCGGGCGATCCTCGTCTAAGGCGATACGTCGACGAACGGCGCGTTTGATGCGAGAGCGCACGGCATCCGCCACCCTCGTCGCTTTCTCGGGATCCTCGGCGGCAAGCTCTTCGACCGCCTCCGACTCGAGCGCCTGTGCCATGGCTCGCCGCTCTGCCTTTCCCTGCTCTTCTAGAAGCGCATCGATCTTTCCTTCGAGTAGGGAGTCGACGGCGGCGAGGATCTGCTCGTCGGAGGCCTCTTCGACGAAAACCCGAGTGTCCCCATCGGCCCGATCGCGTAACCCGTCGAGACCGTCGCAGAGCGTACGGCAGGCATCCCGAGCCCGTTCGATTCCCTCGATGATCTCCTCTTCTTTGGCCTCGAGAGCGCCGCCCTCGACCATGGCCACGCCGCGCCGATCACCGGAAACCATCAGATCGATATCGGCCTCGAGACGGTGCGCACGAGAGGGGAAGAGGTGCCAGGTTCCGCCGACACGGGCAATGGGCACCCCGGCAACCGGCCCACGCCACGGCAGGGTCGAGACATGCAATGCCGCCGATGCTGCAAGGATCGCGACACCGTCGGGCGCGCGCTGCTCGTCCGCCGAGAAAACGGTCAGGCACACTTGGGTCTCGTTCAAGTATCCGCCGGGGAAAAGCGGCCGAATCGTGCGATCGACGAGACGAGACGTCAGAACCTCGGCATCGGTGATCCGCCCTTCCCGACGCAAAAAGCCGCCGGGAATACGACCGGCGGCGGCCATCTTCTCGCGATACTCCACCGTCAGGGGAAAAAACGCCGCCCCGGGACGTGGGTGATCAGCCGCCACGACCGTCGCCAGCAGGACCGTTCCGCCGTAACGCAGCAACACCGAACCATGAGCCTGCCGCGCGATTCTCCCCGTTTCCATGATGATCTCGTGACCCTCGATGGCCACCGATATGCTCTTCATGCCGCATTCCTTTCCACCCGATACGAAGATCGCCGATCCTTCGGCCTACGATCTCCGCCGCCGACTTGTGAGTTCCGCCGACGCTCATTCCCCTTTCCCTTTTTTCAGCTCTTGAAACCCCGCTCCCTCGGCGAACGATCCGGGCACCGCCCCGAGTTGCTTTTTCGGCCTGCGTATCACCGGCTAGGGAGACGGCTCGAAGCGCTCTCGCCAAGCCGGCACGACGGCGACCCATGCGCCCCGCCGCGGCTCGGCAATCGACTCATCCGTTTCACGAAAACCGGCATGCCGCGGGCGAAAGTCGGGCACTTCCCTCCCATCCTCGAGCCGGCGCAATGGAATCCGTCGCAGCAGCAATCGCCATTCATCACGCTCCTTGACGAACTCCGCGACCATCGCCGGAAGCCGGCGCTCTCCTAAAGGTCGAAACCGTACGCTCCAGACCGGATAGCGATCGCAGCGCGAATCCTCGACCTTCAGCGAGTCGAAGGCGAATCCTGGAACGAATTCCGCCAATTCCTCCGCAGTGGGTCGGCGGAATCGAGGCTCGCCCCCCCCTTCCCGAATCAGGCAGAATTCAGCGAGGGTCTCTGCGCGCTTTTTCTGGGGCAATGCCTGGGCTTCGACCAGTGCGCGGAGCAGGGTTCCGACCTCCTCATCGCTCGGGGATCGTACCGCCTCGGGCAATCGACAGCCGCCTATGGCCCAAAACACCGTCAGCATGGCCGCCGCGAGCAGTCCGGAAGCGTGTGCTTTGCATCTGCGTTCGAACACCAGACTACGATACCGCTTGCCTCCTCCCCTTGCCCACGGCGTGAGGCGCGGCGAATCAACCGCAGGCTCCAAAACGTCGGCTGTGACAGCGCCGCCTCTGTCGTGGATAATCCCGCTTCCCACGCCGGGTTCCCCGACTCGCCCGGCCTGCCGATGGGCCGCACCCGGCTCGATGAGCGTGAGCAAAAGGAGAGATTCATGTTTCGCAAGTTGATGGTTTGGATGGCTGTCCTGGCCTTTGGAGCAACGACGGGGCTCGCGCAGAGCGACTCCGAAGAAACCGCGAAGGAACGCAAGATGGGCGTGGGAATCCTGCTGAGCCAAATCGGCGGCGACATCGTCACATCGGAAGTCTTCGATGGGGGGCTTCGGCCGGCCTTGGACGATACGACCTCCTTCGGCGCCTTTTTCTACAATGACTTCAAAGAGCACATTCGCTTCGAATTCCGCGTACAATCGGGCTCGTCGACCTTCTTCAATACCCCCATGGGCAACGTCAAGACCAAGCTCCACACGATCGATTTCGCGCTGATTCCCAACTGGCAATTCGGCAAGCTCGATCTCGGCTTCCCGGTCGGTGCCGGCTGGGGTATCACCCAAGCCAAGAGCCGCCTCGCAGACAACACGCCGACCGGCGACCCCTCCACCGTTTTCGGCGACGGCAACGGGATCCAGTTTTTCCTCGGAGTGCGCCCGGCGTGGAAGATCAACGACCGCTGGGGAATCTTCCTCGACATCCGCGCACGACGCTATACACGGTTGGTCAACGTTCGCGAGATCAACGTCGGCACGATCGATGCCGCCATCGGGGTCTCCTTCGCACTCTAGCTCCGCGCGCACGACCCCCGCTCCATGGCGAGAAGCGATTTTCCCCGGACCTATGGCCCGACGAGCCGCCGTTCTCGCCGTGGCGCACCCGTGTTAGGCTAGCTCCTGGTCCCAAAGCGTGCCGTGCATCTTGCGGCCGAGGGCCGGAGCGAGAGTGAGAATGCATAGTCCGGGGAAGTGGTTCGTCGTCGTTTTCTTGCTTGTGTTTTGGGTCGATTTCAACCGCTCGGTCGCGCAACAAGAAGTGGTATGCGATCGAGCGTTCGACGTCCATCCACCGATTCCACTTCAACACCAAGGCCTGACCTATGTCGAATCGATCCGCCTCGAAAGTCGAGCCGGCGAAGTGGATCGCATATTGCTGCTGCTCCCCGTAGAGGAAGACAACTCTCAATCTATCGTCGAGCTTCGAGGCGACGGCAAGGGCGCGCTCGAGGTCTTCGAGGTCTTCCGCACAGAAGCAGCGAGCTATCCCCGCGCGATACTCGGAATCTTGGCGGGAGATATCGACGGCGACGGCCTCGGCGACCTCCTCTTGCAACGCTCGCCAAGAAGCTTCGACCTCGTGACCGGAACGAGCGACGGTCGCTTCGTAGCAGGCCCCTCTCATCTTCTAAAGCCCGCAGAATCCGCCGAGAGCCCGGTTCTCGGCGATTTCGACGGCGACGGCAAGGCCGAGTTGTCGTACTCCGCAAGACGACGGATCTACGTGGCCGGCTACTCCTCTTTGGGTTGGAGCCGACGGGTCATCGGTGACGCGCCGGAGGCGGCAAAGGAACCGCTCGTCGCGGATCTTGACGGCGATGGTGTCGATGAACGCCTGTATTACCACAAACGCGACCCGAAACAACTCGACGTGCTGGAGATGGGTCCATCCGGCCCGCTCTCCCGCCGACAGCGATTCGTGTTGCCGCGAAAGACCGCACAACCGAAGATCATCGATGTCGACGGCGATGGCCGCGACGAGATTCTCTTTTTCGAAATCGGACCTGCGAACATGCCCTACGTCTACTGGCTAGGGCGCAGGAACGGCAGCGCGATCGAAGTCGTATGGGAACGAGATCTTCCCTACCGCTGGGCACCTCACCACATCCTGGACATGGACATGGACGGTGATGACGATATCGTCGCCGGAATGGGAAGC
>JALUUK010000077.1 GCA_027021395.1 Acidobacteriota bacterium | reverse complement strand
TCGGCACGACATTTCCGATGAAGAGGCACGTATCGCCTCGTCGATGATGGCTAGCGCTTGCGCCTCTGCACGCAAGGCGAGCGCGATGGATAGAACCCACGGTCGTGGAGCTTCCCGCGGCCAGCGAACGGCGTCTTTGGACGTGGTGACGACGGCCGCCTCGGGGTGCGCGCTCACGGCTTGCCTGATCACGTCCGTATCCTTCTTGCGGAAGGTGTGATGATCGGGCCACCTGAGAGACTTCGCCACTTTCATCTGCAACTCTTCGAGCGTGCTCTCGAAGGCGTGGGGGCGGGCGATGCCGCTAGTCGCCACGACCTGTCGCCCGGAAAGCGTGTCGAGCGCCACTTCGTTGCCATCCGGATCGCTGAGACAGGAGGGCTCGTGGCGGGCCGCGAAGACGGCGGGTCGAGAGTCGCTCGGAAGTCGCAACCACAGGCGGGCGAGTTCTTCGGGCATTTCTTCCGCCCCGAGCGTGCCGCTTCCGCTCATCAGGTCCTCATCAGCCCGAGTGAGAACCAAGATCTGTGCGCGTGCGATGCCGTTTGGAGTTTCGCGCAGAGTCCCGGCCGGCAGCCCTCGTCCGCCTTCGAAAGGTGAGCGGGCATCGAGCAGCAGAATGTCGAGATCCCGCGACAGGTTTCGGTGCTGGAAGCCGTCATCGAGAACGATGACCTCCGCGCCGTGTCGAGCGGCGAGGTGTGCGGCGGCCGCCCGGCGCTTTCCCACGGCAACGAGCGCGGGGCGCGCGCTTTCCGCGATCATCACCGCTTCATCACCGGCGCTTTCCGCGTTTGCCAGCAGCTTCCCGTCGTTCCAGACCAGGAGCGGATCGACCGACCGCCGACCGCGATAACCCCGCGAGACCATGGCCGCGCGCATTCCGCGCTTTTTGAGCGCATCGAGCAGCCAGATCACCGTCGGGGTCTTTCCGGTGCCGCCGGCACTGAGGTTTCCCACCGAAAGCACCGGGCAGGATGCGCCTTGCGTCGAAAACCACCCCCTATCGAAAGCGAGATTGCGCCATGCGGCTCCTGCCAGATAGAGGTGTCCGAGCGGCGCTAGAAGCCTGCGCGGCGGCAGGAGGCGATTCGCAACGTTCCTGATCATAGGCCCGTTTTTCTCGAGGTTGAGGAGAGCACCGGGGCAACTCCGGACGAGAATTCACGACATGGAGGGCATGATCTAGGGCGTTTCGGCGCTAAGTTTTCCATGGCGCAAGCTCCGAGGTCGGGGCAAGGGCGAAAGCGCGAGGTGTCGTGCTTGCTCATGCGATCAGGTCGCCGAGCGCCACCGCGAGTCGAGCGGCGTGGCCGCGTCGCTCGTTCACGGTGGCGAGCGCCGCATCTCCCGCCAGACGGCGCGATTCTTCCTGTCCGATCCACGTCTTGATGGTCGATGCCATGCTCGGCGCATCGTCGGCCAAGACCGCGCCGCCCGCCGCCGCGAGCGGAGCGAGCAGATCGTCGACATGCGCACGGTGCGGACCGGAGACCAGCGGGCAGGCCGCCGCGGCGGCTTCGAGCGGAGTGTGTCCTCCGATCGGCACGAGGGTTCCACCGAGCACGGCGATATGGCCGAGAGCATAGAGCGAAGGAAGCAGGCCGAGCCGATCGACGAGCAAGACCGGGCGATCGGCCCGGAGCCCTTCGGAAAGGCGCCGCTGCGGCCAGCCCGCGGCCTCGACCTCGGCGGCGATCTCATCGAAGCGATGGGGGTGGCGCGGGGCGACCAGCAGTCCCCAAGAGCCGTCGAGAAAACTCCCCGCGCCGCCCGCGTTTTCGAGCGCGGCGATCAGCGCTTTCACTTCGCCGGGATGCACACTGCCGCAAACGACCCAGCGCCTCCCCGACGCGGCACCGAGTTCTTCGAACAGGCGATCTCGCTTTTCGCGATCGATCGTCGGTGGCGCTCCATCCCACTTCAGATTGCCGGTGGGGCCGATGATTTCGGCGGGGCAACCAAGATCCAAGAAACGATCGCGGTCGGCCTCGCTCGCCGGGCTGAGCCAAGTCAAGCGGGAGAGCGTGCGGGAATAGAGGGCCGCCGCTCGGCGGTAGCGCGGCCATTTCTCCGGCGAAAGGCGCGCCGAAACCAAGGCCGCGGGTATGCCGCGTCTTGCGAGATCGTCGAGCAAGCAAGGCCAGATTTCCGTCTCGACCACGACGTAGAGGCTAGGCCGGGCGGCATCGAGAAGACGGCGCACGACCGCACGATCATCGAGCGGGGCGAGACGCACGGGAAGATCGAATTCGCGGCAAGCCGTCGTTCGACCGGTGCGAGTCTGCACGGTGAGAAAACGTGCTCGCTTTGGGAAGCGCTCGCCGAGCGCGTCGGAGAGCGATGCGATGGCGCGCACTTCACCGACGGAGGCGGCGTGCAGCCAGATCCCGCCCTGCGGAAGTTCGAGCGTGGCGGCATCGAGCGCGAGGCGTTCAGCGAGATCGGCGGCACGCTCCCGCTGAGCCCTTCTCGAGGCCACCCAGCGCAGGGAATGGGCGCCCGCGGAAGCCAGCTGCCCGAGTCCGCGGTAGAGAGCGAACCAGAACTCGCCGGTCGGCGTACTTCTGCGGCCGGCGGTCGGGCCGTGCGTGTTCCCGCCGATGCGTTTGGACGTTCCGTGCATGCCCACCTCGCGGGATTATGCCCGATCCGGCGCGTCTTCGGTCCAACCCGGGTGATTTCCTCCGCGGGTGCGGGATCTCTCCCGATCGTGCAGAATTGGTAAAGCCGCGGGACGGCCGTTTCGCGGTTCACATTCCCTTCGGCGAAGGCAAAAAGGAGCCTCCCAAATGTTGAGCAAAATCGGTGTCATCGGTGGTGGAATGATCGGTGGTGTTCTCGTTCAGGAGATTTCGCGCCGTCGACTCGCGCGCCGTGTGGCTTTGATGGACGTCATGCCTCCCGAACTCGCCAAGGGGAAGTGCCTCGACATCGCCGAGGGCAGCCCGGTCTTGGGCTTCGACGCCGGCTACGATGCGGGACGAAGCTACGATGTGCTCGAGGGGGCCGAAGTCGTGATCAATACGGCCGGAGTGCCGCGAAAGCCGAAGCCGGATGGAACGTTGCCGACGCGAGAGGAATTGCTGAAGATCAACCTCGGCATCACCGACCAAGTCGGAGCCGGTATCAAGAAGTATTGCCCCGACGCCATCGTGATTTCGATCGCCAATCCGCTCGACGCCATCGTCTATCGACTCAAGCAGGTTCTCGGAGCAGGGCGGGAGCGCCTCGTGGGCATGGCGGGAGTGCTCGATTCCGCGCGCTATCGCTACTTCGTGGCGGAGGCGGCGGGTGTTTCGGTGGAGAACGTCGAGGCTCTCGTTCTTGGAGGTCACGGCGACACGATGGTACCGATTCGTTCGGCTTGCCGTGTGGCCGGTCTTCCGGTCGAGCTTTTCGTCGAGCCGGATGTGCTCGACGGCATCGAGGCGCGCACGCGCTCCGCCGGGGGAGAGGTGGTCAAGCTCATCGGCACCGGATCAGCCTTCGTTTCTCCGGCGTGGTCCGCATTGGAAATGGCCGAGGCCATCATCTACGACAAGAAAAAAGTGATGCCGGTTTCCGCATTGCTCGAAGGTGAGTATGGGGTGGAAGGTCTCTATGTGGGGGTGCCCGCCCTACTAGGAAGCAACGGAGTGGAAAAGGTCTTGGAGATTCCGTTGACCGATGACGAGCGGGCTCAACTCGACCGCTCCATCGACGCGGTACGAAACACCGCTCGAGAAGTCGAATCGATTGCGGGGACGTCGTAGCCGGGACGCATCGGGTCGCCGCCGGCCAAAGGCGGCATTGGAGGACGACAGATGGGACGACAGGTGAGCGACTTCTTTCCGCGACTTCGTGGGTTCGTGTGGCCGCTGGCCTTGCTATTTCTTCTAGGCACGGTCACTCCCCTCATGGGGCAGACCAGAACCGAACGCAAGAAGGGAATCTACGGAACGATCGTCGATTCCGACGGCAATCCCGTTCCCAAGATGCGGGTGACCTTGACCGAAAATCGCGCGGGGGCCAAGCCTCTCGTGGTCAAGACGAACAAGAAAGGGCAATTCGTCTATCCCCGGGTCGAGTTCATCAATGAGTACTACAAGCTCGGTATCGATGCCGAAGAGT
>JALUUK010000076.1 GCA_027021395.1 Acidobacteriota bacterium | reverse complement strand
CTCGCAGCGACGAGGTCATCGTCTTCCACGCTGGAACACGCGCGGGACCCGGTGGAGACATACGAACCGCCGGCGGTCGCGTGCTCGGAATCACGGCTCTCGGCCGAACCATCGCCGATGCCCGGCGGAGAGCTTACGAAACCATCGACAAGATCGACTTCGCCGGAATGCACTATCGCCGAGACATCGCGCTCGAAGCTGCGACGACCGCCGGCTCATAGGCCGCGTGATCGATCGCAGCGACGACCTTCGTCGCCATTGAACCCCTTTCCATTGCAACCCCCTTTTCAACAGAGAGAGACGACATGAGCCAAGCGAAAAAAGCAGCCGTCATGATGGGTTCCGCTTCCGACATGCCGATCATGGGCGAAGCCATCCGACAACTCGACCACTTCAAAGTGGAGTATCTGCTCCAGGTCACCTCCGCCCACCGCACACCGAAACGCACCTTCGAATTCATCGAACGGGCCGAAGCGGAAGGAGTCGGCGTCTTCATCATCGGCGCCGGCATGGCCGCTCATCTCGCGGGAGTCGTCGCGGCGCATACGACACGCCCGGTCATCGGCGTGCCGACCGGCGGCCTGCTCGGCGGTCTCGATGCCCTGCTCTCGACGGTGCAAATGCCCAAGGGCATCCCCGTCGCCACCGTCGCCGTGGGCAAAGCCGGTGCGGTCAATGCCGGAATTCTGGCTTGCCAGATTCTCGCCGGCGACGACGAAGAGCTGCGTGCGCGCCTCGCATCCCACCGCCAAGAACTCGCCGAGCAAGTCGCGGCGAGCGAAGGCGTGGCGCGAGACACGCTTGCCAACTTGCTTGGCTAGGCGATGCGCTATCACGTCGTCACCCTCGGCTGCAAGCTGAATCAATTCGATTCCGCCGTAGCCAAGGGCCTCTTGGGTCGAGAAGGAGCCTCACCGGAGGCGGACCCCGATCAGGCCGACGTGATCGTGCTCAACACCTGTACCGTCACCGCCCGAGCCGACGCGGAAGCTCGCAAGATCGCACGGCGCTTGCGCAAGACGAACGCCCGCGCACGACTGGTCGCGACCGGCTGCTATGCCGAGCGAGACCGCGAGGCGTTGGAAAGTCTCGGCGTCTTCGATGAAATCGTCGGCCTGAAGGACCGGGGGGAACTTCTCGCAGCGCTGACTGGTCGAGACACACCCGTCGGCGTGCGCGACGGGGATGCGGCCTGCGGTCTGCCGCCCGTCTCTTTGCACTTCGGCGAACGCGCGCGCTCGTTCCTGAAGATCCAGGAAGGCTGCGACCTGGTCTGTACCTACTGCGTCATTCCTTCGGTGCGCGGCAACAGCCGGTCGGTCGATGCCGATGCCGTGATCGAAAAAATGCGTGAACTCGCGGCGCAAGGCAGTCGAGAGATCTGCGTGACCGGCGTCAATACCGGCGCATGGGGTCGAGATCTCGATCCGCGAATGCGTCTTTCCGATCTGCTGCGGCGTTTCTTGGATACCGACATTCCCGCACGCCTGAGGCTGAACTCGCTCGAGCCGAAAACGGTTTCGCGCGATATCTTGGAAATGATCGCCGCCGAGCCGGAACGGATCGTACCGCATATCCAGATTCCGCTGCAGAGCGGGTGCGACCGGATCTTGCGAGCCATGCGCCGCAACTATCGCCGGCGGGAATACCAAGAGATTCTGACCATGGCCGACGAGATCCTCCCCGACGGTGCCTTCGGCGCCGACATCATCACCGGCTTCCCCGGCGAGACCGACGAAGACCACGAAGACAGCCTCGCGTTCATCTCCGGCCTCCCGCTCGCCTACCTTCATGTCTTCGCCTACTCGCGACGGCCGGGAACGCCCGCCGATACATCCGCCGCCCATGTCAAACCTTCGACCATCCGCGAACGAAGCGCCGCGCTTCGTGGCGTAGGCGACCGCCTCGCCCAGCGCTTCCGCGGACGCATGCTCGGCAAGCGCTTTCCGGCGGTCGTGCTCGGTGCGTTGAGTGATGACGGGCAACACCGAACGCTGACGAGCAACTACCTCGAGGTCCTCGTTCCCGATGCGCCCACCGGAGAGGTGATCGACGTGCTCATCGCCTCACGAGACAGCGATGGCTTGACCTTGAGGGGCAAGATGGTCGAAAAGGTGGCAAAGTAGTTTTCGGTGAATCAGATGCTCTCCCAACTCGTCCGCTCGATTCTTCCTCTCTCGTTGGCTCTGCTTGCGATGATTTCACTCGTCCGCGCGGCGGGCTCCTCGGAGCCCGGCAGTGGAGTTCAGTGGTTCGACGGTGACACCAAGAAAGCGATGGAAGCCGCCGTCGCCGAGAACAAACTGGTCGTTCTCGACGGCTGGGCCTCCTGGTGCAAGTTCTGTTTCGAAATGGATGAGAAGACTTGGTCGAATCCGGAACTCGGGCTCGCACTCGAGCGGGAAGCGATCCCCGTTCGCGCCGAGATCGACTACAAGACCGGAGTCGGCGAAAGTCTCGGACGCCGTCTCGGGGTCGAGGGCCTGCCGGCCGTGTTGTTCATCGATCCCGTGCAAGAGCGCGTATTGGTCCACCTCGAAGGTTTTCAAACGACGCCGCAGATTCTCGAAGCCCTCGATGATGCGCGCAAGCAATATGAAGATCTGCACGGCGAAATCGGGGCGTCGGATACGGGCAGCCGCCTGATTCGCGACGGCCGCCGCGCGCTGCGCGTCGGCGATCTCGAGCGCGCGCGGGAAGCCTTCGAAAAGGCGCGGAAACTCGATTCCGAATGCCGCGACGACATTGCCGATGACGCCGCGCTCGGCCTTGCCGCAACAGCCACGGCCTCGTCGCGCGCTGCGAGCGCCGACCGCGAAACACTCGAAGCCGAAGCCGCGCGATGGCTGTCTTGGGGAATCGACACCTGCCCTTCCGCCGACAAGACGCGAACCCTTTGGGATCGGCGCGTCGAGATCGCCCGCCGCGACGTCGAACGAGGTGAGAACGCCGATACGGCGACACTCGGAGCGTGGCTCGCCAAGCGCAGCGCCGCCTTCGCCGATGATTTGGACTACGCTTGGCAATATGCTTCGTGGGCGGTGGACCAAGGCACCGAAATAGAGCAGGCTCTCGAAACGGCGAAGCGCTGCGTCGACGCCGCCCCCGATGATCCGCGCTATCTCTCCCTGCTCGCCAAAGTCTATGCCGCGCTCGATGATACCAAAACCGCGCTCGAGGTCCTCGAAGAGGCCATCGCCATCGACCCACAAGATACGCAGCTTCGCGAACTGCGCTTGCGGATCGTGCTCGGCATGAGGAATTGATGGCCGGAGCACGCGCGTACTCCCTCTCGCGCGAGCTTCTCGGCGGCTCACGACCGGCTGTCTTCGCTTTGGCGCTTTGCACCGTGGTCGGAGCCCTATCGACGGCATGGCAACCGCTCCGCGCGGAAGAATCGGAATTCGTCCGCCAAGAGGTGTTTCGTCGTATCAACGTCGGCGTCCGCGCACTCAAAGAAGGAGACTATCGGTCGGCTGCCGATGATCTTTGCTGGGCTGCATCGCGTTCGCTCAACTCGCTCGATGCCGCGCGCCTCTGCGGCCAAGCTCTGCTCGCCTCCCGTGATGCGGAGCGCGCAGTGCATTTTCTTGAACTGGCGACCGACCTGAGCCCCGACCATCTCTCCTCTTGGGTCTACCTTGGCGATGCGCAATTGGCGCGTGGCGACCTCGACCGAGCACGGGCCTCTTACTTTCGAGCACTCGACTTGCGCTCCGATCACTCGCCGGCGTGGACGGGACTCGCCCGATTGGCGCTCGCCCGCGGAGATGAAACCCAAGCCCTGGAGATGTTCGCCAAAGCCCTAGAGGCGAATCCCGCGGATGCGCAGACCTTGCTCCATCGCGGCCGTTTGCACATGGAAGCCGGCCGAACCGAGCAGGCCGCCGAGGATTTGGAAGAAGCCGCACGCCTCAGGCCGGATGACGCCGAAGTCCTGCTCGGCCTCGCGAGAGTTCAATTCCGACTCGGCTTGCTCGATCGAGCGCTAGCCGTCACACGGCGCGCGGCGAAGCTCAGACCGCGGGATCCGGAGGCCGCCGCTTTGGAGGGAATGCTCCTTCTCCGAAGCGCCTCGCTCCCGGAAGCGGAAGAAGCCGCACGCCGCGCCTTGCGCTTCGAT
>JALUUK010000075.1 GCA_027021395.1 Acidobacteriota bacterium | reverse complement strand
AGCGGGCAACGCGCAGCTCCGCCTTCTTGCGCACGGCTTCGAGATCGATTTTTTCGAGTGCTGCGACTTCGGCGGCGGCCTCGATCTTGGCCTGTTGTTCTTCCGTCAGTCTGAGGCGCTCGACGATGCGGGGAGCATTCCACCACCGCCTTTCAGAAATTCCTTCCGGTACCTGAGCCATGATGCCGGAGAGGCTCATCCCGATGGTCAGGGCAAATAGGAGAATGCGTCTCATGCGAAGGTCGTGCATCACGGTCATCCTTTGTCGTCCGATGCCTCGTTCGTGAACGCATCAGGCGTCGAAAAAAGAGGAATGGGGAAAGCGTCGGTCGAATCCGGACTGCCGTCGTATTCGAGCACCGAGTCCAACGAGAGGGGGGGAAGGCCGCTGTGATCGCCGACTCGAGCGGTCGCATCCCACTCTCCAAAGGCGGCGAGAGGGTCTTCTTCTAGGTCCAAGGTGAAGGAAAGAGGCAGGTCGCTCCAAGTCATCGCGGCGAGTTCCTCGGAGCCGTTTTTCCAAGGGCCGATCAGGAAAAAGCCGGTCAGAGTCACGGCGAGCAAGACGACCGCGGCTAGCGCGATGCGGGAGATCCGCACGCGTGACGTCTCTGGCGAAGCATCGACGGCATCGATTTCGTCGAGGATTTCTCGCGCCTGTCGAGCGAAGAAGAGATCCGCCGTTTCCTGATCGGAAGCCGGAGCTTCCTTTTTCGAGGGGCTCATCGTGTCGTTTCCCTGTCGTCCACCTCGCCGCGGTCGAGCACTTTTCGGAGTTGGCGGTGTGTACGAAAAATATGAACCTTGATCGTGCCGGTCTCGACTCCCAATCGTTCAGCGATCTGTCGAATGGTCAGTCCCTCCACGAAACGCAGGCGAAAGACATCTCGCCGTCGGCCCGGCGGAATCGCCGAAAGAGCCTCTCGAACCTGCCGCCCGATTTCCGCCGCGAGCAGCTTTTCGTCCGGGCCGCGGTCGAGAGCCGCCATGGCTTCGGCCCTTTCTTCGGCGCCGGGGACCTCTCTGCCGGCGACGCGAAAGCGATCGATGGCCAGATTGTTGAGAATCCGAAACAACCAGGTCCCGAAGCGGGAATCTTCACGAAAGGTCCGGAGATTCTTCCATGCGCGTAGAAAGGTTTCTTGGACCAAGTCATCGGCATCCTCGAGCCTCCGAGTGAGGGCCAACGCGCGTGCGGTCAGCGAGCGCTGGTGCTTTTCGACCAGTTCGCCGAAGGCCCGCCGGTCGCCACGCCTCGCCTTTCGGACCCGCGGCAAGTCCGGATCCGTTTCGCGATCCATCGTGTGATCCGTCTCGCGCTCGCCGATCGTCTTCAGCCTCCACTGCATCAGACGGCGTGGGCCGACGAGGGTTGACACGCCGCGCGCCACCTCCGCGTGAGGAGCCTGTGCGTCCTTCGCCCGCACAAAGCCCTCGCCCGACACGATAGCGCAGCCGAATGCGGTGAGCGATAGGCGATATCCGACTCGTCCGCCCAATGGCGGAAGTCGGAGTAGAATGGAGCCATGAGGCTGACGAAAATCTACACCCGGACGGGTGATGACGGATCCACCGGGCTCGGCTCCGGGCGGCGGGTCGCAAAAGACGATGCGCAGGTCGAGGCCTATGGGGAGGTGGACGAGATGAACGCCTCCCTCGGAATGGCCCTTTCCCAGGGCCTCGTCGCTCCGGTCGATGAGATTCTGAGACGGATCCAGCACGAACTCTTCGATCTTGGCGGCGACCTGAGTCTTCTCGGGGAAAAGAAAGAAGGCCGCTCCTTCGAGCCGGCGATCGATGCGGCCATGGTGGAACGCCTCGAATCCGAGTGCGATGAGATGAATCGTGATCTCGCACCGCTCGAGAACTTCATTCTGCCCGGCGGCAGCCCCGGTGCGGCGGCCTTGCACCACGCGCGATGTGTTTGCCGCCGGGCGGAGAGGCGTCTCATAACGCTCGCCGGCAGCATCGACGTTCCTCGCGAGCATCTGCAGTACCTCAATCGCCTCTCGGACCTTTTGTTCATTCTTTGCCGTTTCGAGAACGCGGCTCGCACGATTCCCGACCTGCTTTGGCTCTCGAAGAAAGATCGCAGGGAAGCGAACGAAGAGGAATGACTCATGCGGCGATCCCAAGTCATCGGCCTGTTGCTCTGGCGAGGTGGTTTGGTTTTCTGCTACGCCGCGATTCTATTCGAGGGATCGAAGTTCCTGCTGCGTTGGGTAGACGTTCCGGGGCAGATCGAGGTCGGTGGCGGATTGGTCGGGGTCGGCATGGGCTTGCTGATGCTTTCGCTGATTCTCGAGCGCATCGCCGATGCACGGATCGAGAAAGGCGGTAAGCCATGATCCGCTTGACGCGCATTCTTGGTTTCTTGCTGATCGCCGCCGGCGGACTCGTTCTGCTCTCTTGGATCATCAAACCGCTGCGCTTCGTTTGGCCGGCGTTGAAAGCGCTGCCTTGGCCGATTCAACTCGGTCTCGGCACGGCTGCGTTGGGCTTGATCGTCATCTTCGCATCATTGATCTGGGAGCGTATCGAAGAGCGGGAAGAGGACCGATCCCTTCGAGATGACTAGACAGCCTGACGATTGATGAAGGCATGGGGTAAGTGACGAAGAGTTCATTCCACTTGGAGGCCCAAGATGATCGTCGTCAACACGGATTACGTCGAAGGGTATGCCGTTCGCGAGATGATCGGTCTCGTGCGCGGAAGCACGATTCGAGCCAAGCATCTCGGCAAAGACATCATGGCGGGATTGCGTACGATCGTCGGCGGTGAAATCAAGGAATACACCGAAATGCTGATCGAATCGCGAAATCAGAGCATCCAGCGCATGATCGAGCAGGCCGAGGAATCCGGTGCGGACGCGGTGATCAACGTGCGTTTCGTGACATCGCAGGTCATGAGCGGCGCAGCGGAATTGCTCGCCTACGGCACGGCCGTCAAGCTGACGAAACGCGCATGAGATCAGCCCGCGAAACCAAGATCTTCGAGCAGTGATTCGAAACGCTCTCTCAAAGTCCTCGGAAGAGAACGCACGGCGCGAACGGCCAAACGTTCGGCCGCGGGAATCGATTCCAGGAAGCGGGGGCGGCTGCGGTGTCGCGCTTGGAAGGCATAGGTTCCGATCGCTTTGAGGTCTCGTTGCAGGGCGACGAGCGCAAAAAGCTCTTCGTCGATGCCGCCGCCCGCATGCTCGCCCGTCGAAGCCGCGAAAGCCTCGCGCGCAGCGGCCTCGAGCATGGCAGAGGGCTCGACGTAAGGGTCACGCACCAGGGAGGCAAGATCGTAGTAGGGGGGAGCCGGTCGCAAGTCTTGAAAGTCCAAGACGGCCAGCCCCCGATCCTCGAGAACCATCAAATTGCGAGCGTGGAAATCCCGATGTGCGTATGCGAGGCCCGGTGCGGCGGAGCGTGCGGCCACTTCTCGGCAAGCCTCGCGCGCAGCGTTCACCAAAGAGCGATCACCGACGCCTCGGCGCGCTAGCAGGTCGTGCTCGATGAAGAATTCCAACTCTCGGTAGAGGGCCGCTTCATCCAATCTTGGGTTTTGCAGGCAGGATGCCGTCTCGGAGATCTTCAAATTCGCGACGGCGGCGGCGATCCTTCCCGCTTCGCGATACCAGAGAGCGGCTCGTTCATGCTCGGCAGAGCGAAGGGCATCGACGAGAAGCAGGTCGCCGAGGTCTTCGAAAACGAGCAACGCGCGCGAATCGTCCCGAAAAACGATCCGCGGAACACGAATGCCCGCGCCGTCGAGGCAATTTCGCGCCGAAACCATCCGATTCACGGCGGATGCTCCGCCCGATGGGTCGACCATTGCGACGAGCGGTGATCCGTCCGGAGGCCGCAGGCGGAAGAACCTCCTGACGGATGCGTCGGCGGCGAGCGCGACGACTTCGGTCTTCGGGCCGAACTTTTCTCGCAACGTGTCGAGAATCTCTTCGGTCTTCGTCATGGCAATCCTAGAACCGCAGCTTGGCCGACGTAAAACACACCCGCCAATGCCCCGGTCATCAACGTCGCGAGAGTGGCGCTAGCGAGCGCTTTGAAGGAGAGCGCGGCGAGGTCTTCTCGGCGCTCCGGTGCGAGTGCGGAGATTCCGCCGACGAAAATCGCGACC
>JALUUK010000074.1 GCA_027021395.1 Acidobacteriota bacterium | reverse complement strand
GACGGTTCGCACCATCCCCTCCCCCGGTCCCGTGAGCGAGAAACTCGCTGAAAAATCCAGGTAAGCATGCTTGGCTCGCGTCGGTTCTTGCCACTAGATTCAGAAACGGGGGGATCGGGAAGAGCATATGGCCCAGCTGGATCGATTCTTCGCAGTTCTCGTCGAGAAAAAGGCAGTGCACCTGAAGCTGTGCTCCGGACAAGCTCCGGTCTTCGTCTTCGACGACGGCCCGAGGCCTGCATCCTCCGCACGACCGGGCCCGGAGCAGCTCCTTTCTCTGCTCGCAGAGGTCTTGCCCGCTGAGCAGGCCTCCAAATTGCGCGAAACGGGCTCGCTGGAAACCGGCCTCGATCGCCCCGGAATCCCGCCGCTTACGATCCGCGCCAGCGTGAGAGACGACCGTGTCGAAGCGGTGATCGCTCTCATCGCCACCGAGCAGCACTCCGAACCGGCACCTCCGGTGGCGAGATCGACCGTGGCACCGCCGGCTGCGGCGGCTCCAGTGGCGGCGGCTCCGACGACGGCACCGCCGGCTGCGACCATCCCCGAGACGCCCTCCCCGACCGCTCCCCCACCAGCCGATCTCAGGAGCGAACGCCCCCCGATCGATCAGTTGTTTCGATTGCTGGTCGAATCCGGTGGTTCGGACCTTCACCTCTCGAGTTGCGAAACGCCGATGCTGCGCGTCGACGGCGAGATACGCCGACTCGAAGGATGGGCGGCTCAGAGTGCGGAGCAGATCGCCGCGCTTCTCGAACCGATCACTCCCGAGAAGAACCAAAAGGAATTCGATGAAGCCAACGACACCGATTTCGCCTACGAGATCCCCGGCCTCGCCCGGTTTCGCGCCAATATCTTCCGCGATCGAAAGGGTCCGGGAGCCGTCTTTCGCGTCATCCCGTCGGAGATTCTGACGGCGGAAGATCTGAACCTCTCCTCCCATGTGCTCGACCTTTGTATGCTCAACAAGGGCTTGGTGCTCGTGACCGGCCCGACGGGATCAGGAAAATCCACCACCCTCTGCGCCATGGTCGACTACATCAACAAGAAGCGCGCCGACCACGTCATCACCATCGAAGATCCGATCGAGTTCGTGCATGAGAACCAGCGCTGCCTGATGAACCAGCGCGAAGTCGGCACCCACACCAGTGGCTTCAAGCGCGCACTGCGCGCCGCGCTGCGCGAAGATCCGGACATCATTCTCGTCGGCGAGATGCGCGACCTCGAAACCATTGCCATCGCCATCGAAACTGCGGAAACGGGGCACTTGGTCTTCGGCACACTGCATACGACGACGGCCGTTTCCACCGTCGACCGAATCGTCGATCAATTCCCTGCCGATCGTCAAGCGCAAGTCCGCACGATGCTTTCCGAATCGCTCAAAGGCGTCATCGCGCAAACCTTGTGCAAGAAGATCGGCGGTGGACGCGTCGCCGCACTCGAGGTCTTGATCGGCATCCCCTCGATCGCGAATTTGGTTCGCGAAGGGAAGACGTTTCAAATTCCATCCATCATGCAAACGGGTAAGAAACACGGCATGATCACGCTCAATGACGCCTTGATGAATCTCGTCAAGGAAAAGCTGGTCGAACCGCAAGAAGCCTACCTCAAGTCCATCGACAAACTCGGCATGACGACTCTGCTCAAATCCGCCGGATTCACTGTCCAAACCGAAGAAGCGGCTTCCGTCTGAATCTATCCCATCGACTCCTTCCCGTCGGCGAGCGTGTCGAGCGCCGCGCGGAGAAGCCAACGCGCGTAGCTTTCTTGCGTAAAGTCCGATGAAAGGACGATGCCGCGTTCGACGAGCGCATCGCGTTCGGCATCATTTTCGAGGTAGTAGACGAGTTTCTCGATGATCTCGTCATCGCTTTCACTCGAGTCGACCGTGATCAAGAACTCCCGAAAGAAGGCGTGATCTTCACCGGGAAGATCGGCGGCTAGTGCGGTCCCGCTAAGCGGAATCTCTACATACTTGCCGAAACGAGAGCGGGGAAGGCCGCTGCATGTCAGACATATCTTGGCTGCACGAATCGCATCCGCATAGGCGTGGGAGTTCCGGTCGGTACTGGCATCGGCGAGCCGATAGCCGGGATGCTTGTGGACGGCGCAACGGTAGCGTCCGGCGAGCTTTTGGAGAATGCCGATGAAGCGCTGCCGAAGAGGATAGTGGTCGCCGAGAATCGAACGCACCGAGGTATGACCCACCAACAAGAGGTCGATGCTCTTTTTCGAGGCTTTGGGGTGATAGATCGTGCGTTCGGCACAGTGCGGTATGTTGACGAGCCGCGGACGTCGACCGGGCCGCTTTGCAAAGAGAGAGAGATACTCCTCGTAGTCGTTTCGATGGTGGCAAACGACGAGATCGGGCGAAGCGCGTTCGATCTCTCCCAACGTCTTTGCCCTATCGTACATCTCGTTGTAGCGCAGGCATCGCGGCGCCTGCGTCTCGTGCAGGGCGCGCATGGCGTCGGCTTGATAGGCGATGATCAGATCCGGTGCACCGCGTCCGTAGATCGCATCGATATTGCTTTGAGCCGTACGATCTTCTCGCCATCCGGGCCACCCAGGGCCGGACCAAGTGAGATCCGCCACTTTTCCGAGCGCATGGATCCCGTGAAATCGGACGCGGGACATCTTCTCTTCGAAGGTCCGACGAGGGCAGAGGTAGAGCACGCGAAGACGACGACCGTCAAGGAGCAGGGGGTCATCCGGAGATACGCTCCCGGGGCGGAAGACGCTGACAGGTCGCTTCGGCTCGACGGCCGGCCTCTCGGCTTGTCTCTCCGGCTGCCTTTTCGGGTGCTGCACGGAAGGCCCGGCGACTCGATCGGAGGGCAGAAGCGCATCGAACATGCGCCGATAGTTCTGCGCCTGCCGGGACCATGCCCATTGCCGAATCGCCTGCGAGACATTCCGCCCCATGCGGGCCAAGACTTCCGGTTGATCGCGCAACAGCATCAGCCGAGAAACGAGCGCGCGAACGGATCGCTCGACGAGAAAACCATTCTCCCCATCCTCGATCAATTCCGGCATGTTTCCGACCGGCGTCGAGATGATGGGAACTCCCGCAGCCGCTGCCTCGAGGCAGGGGTTCGGCGTTCCCTCGCTCCTGCTCGCGCAAAGATAGACGTCGAGTCCGTGATAGAAAGACCGCATTTCCGCCCGCGTGCGCCAACGTTCTTCTCGTGCGGCCGTCACGAGTTCCACGCCTTCGACCGCTGCGACCGCAGGCACGATCACTTCGTGGTAGCCGCGCTTGTCGCCATGGTTGGTCAGCGACCCCGCCCACCCGACCCGCAATGGCTCGCCCACCGCCCGGCGCCTAGAGCGGAGCGAACTGTCGTCGGCCCGCGCGAAGTACTCCACATCGACGCCGTTCGGTGTGTAGAAGACCTCATCACCGAAACGGTGACCGTATTCCCGCATCAGCAACCGCGAATTGACGAAGACGGCTCGCGCCCAGTGGCGGATCGTTTCGACGCCTTGGGCTTCGAACTCCCCTCGCATCGACCAATGCGAGCAGATACCGATCAGAACCTTTTTTCGGCTCTCTTCCGGCGTCATTCCCACTTCGATCAAGCGACCGACTTGATTCCAATAGTAGATGACGACCAGATCAGCGCGCTCGAGGTCCTCGAGGTCCACCTCGCCCGTATAACGCGTCTCGATCTCGAAACCATCGCGCAGTTCCGCACTCAGAGCCTTCGTCTTGTTGTCATGAGCCCATGCGGGAGTGTCGACGATGAAGAGCACCCGGCGCTTCTGCCGGGGCGCCGACCGCACTGCCGCCGACCGAAGCGGCGACGAGAGCGAAATACTCGCGCGCTTCTTGCGGAAAAGATCACCGTCGACGCACTGATACCCATGCATGAGAAAGATCCGCCGGGCATCACCGGCCAAGAGCAGGTTCGGGCCGGAATTCGCCTCGAGCCACTCGAGGCGGCGCTTGATCGAGCAAGACCGTGAGTTCGTCGTGAGGATCACCGCGCCATCGACAGAGATCCGCTCAGCCGACCCCGCAGCGAACGTTCGTGCATGCGAGTCATCGATCCAGGCCAAGAGCGGGTCCATTCCCGCCTCGCCCCGGCTCTGGACATAGGATGCTCGCCACTGTAGATAAGCG